>CAIUKU010000035.1 GCA_903899825.1 uncultured Bacteroidales bacterium
CCTTTATCCTTTTTACTTGAGTACCGTTACCCTCCCACTAAACACTTTCTTTTCTTTACTTATTTTATCAGTGGCTTCTATCCTGTAGTTATAAACATCCATTTGAACCGGCTTGCCTTTATAGCTTCCATCCCAGTAATCTGTATTTTCACTCTCGAAAATAAGTTGACCCCAGCGGTTGTATATATAAGTTTTAATTTCATACAATGCTGCATTGCCATACTCAAATTTATCATTTAATCCATCGCCATTGGGGGTAAAGCTGTTAGGTATCCAAAGTTGTGGGGTATTGCAATCGGTATAATATACTGTTATGCTATCCGTTACGGTTATTTTATAATCTTCTATATATGCACTTAGCCAATAAGTGCCGGGCTGTGTTACCATAAAAGTACTATTTTTACTGCCATCCTGCCAGGTATAGCTTACGCTGTCTGCTTCTCTGGGTATATTGGCTTTTAGTAACAATTGCTGACCTATACACAGGGTTGTATCTTTATTTAATTTGGGTTTAAAATCTTCGCAATCGCAAACGGTCACATCATCTATTATATAATAACACCAAGTTGGATCAGTACCTAAATATACTCTGGTAACAGAATCCTGAGGTTCAAAATTTCCTATAGTTATGTATTGTTCTCCTCCCTGGGCATTAAAACTACCTGCTATTCTCATCCAATTCGCAGTATCTGCCAGCATATTTCCTCTTGGATTTTTTACCTGAGCAGCATATAATAAAGGAGTAAATGAAGAATTTACAATAAAATTATTGCTAAAAAAAATTCCAAATGCATCTATTATTATTTTGCTTTTAATCATTTTTACATAAAATTTAGCACAATACTTTTTATTTGGGACTAAATTAATATATAGACGATTAGATATATATTCTCTATAATCTTGAATAATATAAAAATCTGATGGAGAAATCCCTGCAAATCCATTTCCTGAGTGGGGTTTAAAGTCAACAAAAAAATCAGGATAAACAAAATTGTTACACGTATTGAAATATTCAGAAGAACAATTTAAAATATTTGGTTGTGACCATGGATAAGCAGAATCAATTTGCCCCATCGAAGTTGGACATCCAGTATAATACTCAAAATCACCATTGGGCACTAAATTAATTACCTGTGCATAAATGCTTGAAATGGAAATAAAAAAAATAAATAATATTAATATTGTTTTCTTCATCATTTATAATAACAGGGCATAGCTCCAAAGAGCTTTACCCTGTTTAGATTTAAAAATTATTTAATGATAACTAATTTCTGATTTTCAGTTTTATTAGTTGTTTTTATTTTTAAGTTATAAATACCCTTTTTAATACCGCTTATATTTATTGATTGTAGTTTTTGAGCCATATTAATATTTGTAGAATAACACAATCTGGAATTCAAATCATAAATTTCAATAGTTGCCAATCCTTCTAAAGCATTACTCAACTCAATATTTAATTTATCATTTGCAGGATTAGGATATACTTTCAATTCTTCCTTTTCGGTAGTTGATAAAGGTTTATGGACAGGTGGTTTTGTATACGCTAAGTTGTATTGCAAAGGATCGATTCCGAGTATTACTCTTGCAGCATATACTGCATCGCCTCCTTCATAAGGCGTTTGCATGGCAATCGCTAACAATGTTAAAGAATCTACTGCAGGTAACTTAATGTTATTCACCAGTTTTTCAAGGTAAATACCATGTACTATTTTACGGTTGGTTTCAATTGTATTTTGTGGTACAATGGTAGCATTTAAATTGAGAGCAGTAGTGTAATCTTTATTATTGACAGCTTTGCTTACCTCATCGTTTTTACCTACATTGCTTAGTCTGGTAGTCGTATAAAAGTTCTGGTAAAGTGAATCTTCGGGTACAAAAAGGGCTAGCGAAGCCGGTTCTTTGTCTAGTGTTTTGTAAGCAAATTCCTTGCACATATATTCATTTTCATCAGGCAATACCTGATAATTCATGCTGTCTCTTACAATATCGCCCAACAAAGCTTCTCTCCCGGATGGATTCATCTCAAACCAAGAAAAACAATTGGCATTGGCTGCTTGATTTTGTTGAGGAATAATTTTATTTGATAATAGGTCTCCGAGAAGTATATAAGGACTATATGTGTTATTAATATCATTGGTTAAAGCACGGTGATACCAATTTGCCTGATAACTTGAGTAAGACAGATCTCCTTCCATTCTTCTTAATGCAGAAGATATCGTAACAGGACTAATATCTGTCCAGTAGTTATCAGAAGTGGTATTATTGCCTATAGGGTTTAATAACTGATAGCTTAGTGTAGGATAATAAAAGTAAAAACCATTCCAGCATTTGTATAAGTCGTTGCAAAAATATTGAGAACCAAGAGAAGTACCAGCTATATATATTCCATCACCCATACGACCTGTTCGGTTTAGTGAAACTTTTGAGTTGGTAACTGTACTTAAATAAATACCATAAAGCCGATCGTGATAAGTTATTATTGGATCTGTACCAAAACTCATGTTATTTGATTCAATAACAGCATATCCATTGTTAGAAGCAGAAATCCCAAAATACTTATGACTAGTATTTTGGTCAATAGTACTAAAATTAATTGTATTATTTTTTACATTAGAAAAGTAATTATTACCATTATCCCCGTTGCAATTGCGTGTATTTATACCTGTACGGGTATTATTGATAATATTGTTGCTTATATCTAGCCATACTGTTGCAGTTGCAACCGAATGTTCGGCAAGTATACTAGAATTGTATAGGTTGTTGCTAGCCCAAGTGCCATTTTGTTGCATTGAAATAGTATTGTATTTAATATCCGATTTATACAGATCTCTGAGGTGTACAGTAGAAAAGCGTTGCTCCGTAAAAATATTATTATATATATTAACTTGTGTGTTAAACCCATATATGCCAATATTTTGTAAATAAAAAACATTAGCATAGTTAGTAGCTGCTCCACCAATTGTCACAATATTTTGGATGGCAGTAGTATTGGGTAAAGGTTGTGGTCCTTGATAGTAAGGTCTTTTAATAAAGATTGCAGCATCTCTTGGTTCAGAATAAATATAATATGGTTCAGATACATTTGAAAAACAATTATTGTTAAAATAATTATTATAGATATTGACATCAGATGAAGTGGAAATTATACCTGTAGTTAGTTTTTTAAATTCATTCATATTAGTAGTTGTGCTTACATCTCCAATTGTAACATTATAAACTGTATCAATTACGATGCCAACATATGCATTATTAATACACTCATATTTACATTTACTGATAACAGCACTATGAGGTAAAGGTAAAATAATATTTCCATATTCATCAACTCTTGGTTCAGGATTGTATTTTCTTATCCATGTACCAATATTATTGTCAGCAAAAGTTGAATAATATAGATATATTTTACCATTATTAGAAGAAACTACTGCATTTTTTGCACCAGAAAATGAAGAGTTCTCAATATTTAAACTTGCTGTTGGACTTTCTACATAAATGCCATCCCATGAGCAAAAACATGCTTTTAAAATAGAGTTAGTTATGTTTAAAGTACATCCCGGCATAACATTAATTTTAGCATTTGCACCTAAATTAATATTAGAACAAGCATCAAAATTTATATTTTCGTTGATCGTAATTGTACCATTTATATTTATTAATTGATTTGTTGTTATGGTAGATGAAACTCCAAACAATGCTTTTATTTGTGTTGAGTTAATGTTATTAATGGAATATGTAGCATCAGGGCAAGGGCTCGAGTTAGGATCAAACAGCAGTGAACCTTGATATAACAAACAACCATTTATATCTCTTCCTTCTACTATAATAGTGGCTATACCTGCATTGTTCCAATTAACTAAAATGTTGTTATTAGGTGAAGGATTACTAGTAATTACAGCATTATTGGGTATAATCCAAGTATAAGTAATTCCAGATGTAGCTGGAATTTGATAATAAAAATTTACATTTTCATTACCACAAGGCTTATTCTCACCTAAAGTAATTGTAATAGGTGTAATGGGAATATCTTCAGTTATAACAAAATCGTCAATACTTAATCCACCATAAGCAGAATTTATTCCTGTAAGTTGATAAGGATAAATTAAAACAGTATTATAATTAATACTATTATTAGGTATAGCAGGTATTGGAAACGATATATTATTAAATCCAGTTGTGTTTGGTAAAGTATTAAGAGGAAAATCAACAACTAATAATAAATTAGAAAGTGAGCCTGTAAAATCTTCTGTTGCCATATAAATTTTAAACCCTTCAACTCCTTGTGTAAAATGTTCTTTATATTTTAAAGAAAGAGTATAATTATGCCCTGTTAATAATCCAATACCTGTAGGTCCAATTATATTTGACAATTTATTATATGTGCTTTCTTGATATGCATAACCCGCATCTGTTCTTTGAGCCCACATATATAGTAAATTATTACCACCTACTTCAGTCGCTATTTGTGGAGTTCCTGTATAATTTCTCCAATTGCATACATCAGAGAATTGAGGAGTACACATAGGATTAAAAATAAGTATTGGATCTGGAACACTGCCATTCAAAGCATTTATTAAGTTTAATGATAAATCATCAAAGTCTGCATTGGGATTAATATTACAATACTTTGGTATACATTGTAATTCAGTTGAAGATTTTGCAAAGTTAGCACAATACAGAGTAAAAAATCCATTACTTGATCCATCTCGCATAATCTCAATATAATATTTATAACCTATTTGCAATTGAGAAGATAAAATACTATCAAATATTTGTATATCTATTGTTTTTTCTAAAGATAAATTACCACAATCATCACCTCTATATAGGTTAATTATTTTAATAAGTGTTGATGGGCTGGCTAAAGTGGGTAATAAAGCTAAGTAAAAATCTATAGAATCTGCAGTAAAGCTAATCCAATATGAGTCATATTCAGTATAATAATCTTGAGATGTGTTAAATGAAGTTAAAGGAATTGCTTCATCACAGTTGTATTGTCCATAAGTATTTGCAGTAATTATCATAACTGCCATCATTATTATTATTTTTATTTTTTTCATAAAATTACAAAAATTAAAGTATAAATTGAAAATTATTTTAATAAGTTGTCGTAATCTACGGCTGGAATGAATGATTATAATGCAGTGTATTCAACTCAATATTACTGTTTGAGCAGGTATCAAATAAATACCTTTTTGCGACATTACTAAATACATAGTAACATAAACCTTTCAGTTGCATCTAAAAATTCTATTCAGGTATTTTTATACCTATTTAAAATTAATTTTGTAATTTTGCGCTTCCTCTTTTTAATTGCTTTGTAATAAAGTTCGGCTTGGTGGCAGATTTTAGTTCAGGTGTTAAGAAGAGGATTTTTCATTCCTCTTTATTGAAAAAGCGTGCAAAGCTTTTTTACAACCCTTTTATTACATTACATTGCTTTCACGTATATTTTTTTATATCACTTGTTTTAATAAAAACTGAGACGACAAAGATAAATCGCCAAATCACGAAATGCAAGTTTTGTGACATTTTAGTGACATTAAAGTGACATCGAAAAAGTTTAGATTTTTAGATTGTTGATAATAAGATATATAAGTTGTCATTTTTGTGAGATTTTCGTGTGATTTTTGTGACATCGTAAAAGTTTTAAGTAAAAAAGTGTTAAGTAAAAAAGTTTTAAGTGTTAAGTTGGAAGTGTTAAGTTGGAAGTTTGGAGAAGCTGGAATGATATTGTAAAAAAATATTCAGAGAAAGAAAAAAATATTTCAAAAATAGATGCGTTATCTGATTTATGTTTATCTTTATATCCTAAAAAAACAGCAATTGGACATTTACGCCCGCAAGAAACGATGGAAGTGGATATTGTTTTTATCTGCTTTGGTAATTGTAACTATATCATTATGGTACACCAATACTTTGGTCAAAAAAATTGCCAAAGACGAACGCAATAAAGTAAAAATCTGGGCGGAAGCCATACAGCGCAAAGCCAAACTGGTGAACTATACGGATGTATTTTTCGAAAAAATCAAAAAAGAGGAACGCAAAAAAGTAGAATTATGGGCCGAAGCCTATAAAAACCTGATGAATCCTGACCCCGAAAAAGATTTGTCGCTTTATCTGAGCATTATTTCTGAAAATACCAATATACCCGTTATCATAACAGATGATAATTACAACATACAGGGCAGCCGTAATACCGATTTCAATATGGATACTGTGAAAGTATTGAAAGGCGCGCTGTTGAAAGAATTTTCCCAGTTTGAACCCATCAAACACAGCGAATACAATATTACCATTTATTTGTTTTACAAAGAATCAAAACTATATACTGAATTACGTTCTGTACTGGACGATTTAACAAAATCCTTTTTCTCGGAAGTGGTGGATAATTCATTATCAGTGCCGGTAATTGTGGTGGATCGTAACAAAAAGCATTTAATCGCATCGGGAAATATAAAGCAGGACCTGAACAATCCGGGTATTTTACAAAAGATGCTGCATACCATGGAAATTGAAAACACACCCATTGAAGTTAAAATAGCTGGCATTGGTATCAATTACATTTATTACGAAAACTCATTTTTGCTGACTCAGTTAAAATACTATCCTTATATTCAGTTTATTATCATTGGTTTGTTTTTGCTTATTTCCTATTTTTTATTCAGCATTTCCAGAAGATCTGAACAAAACCAGGTATGGCTGGGAATGTCGAAAGAAACGGCTCATCAGCTGGGGACACCCTTGTCGTCCCTGATAGCCTGGGTTGAAATGCTGAAATTGAACGGCATAGAAAGCTCCATGACAGATGAAATAGAAAAAGACATCAACAGGCTGGAAACCATTACCAAACGTTTTTCAAAAATTGGTTCCGAACCTGAACTTACCAATGAAAACATAGTGGAAGTATGCAAAAAGGGAATCTCCTATTTAATAACCCGCTCACCAAAAAAAGTAAAATACATTGTTAATCTTCCCGAAAACAGGGAAATCATCATTCCGCTGAATCCACATTTGTTTGATTGGGTCATCGAAAATTTATGCAGGAATGCCATGGATGCCATGGGTGGTGAAGGTGAAATCCGCATTGAACTTTTTGAGGATGATAAATTTGTATATATTGATGTCAGCGACACCGGAAAAGGAATTTCAAAATCCTATTTTAAAACAGTTTTTCATCCGGGTTATACTTCTAAAAAACGGGGATGGGGTTTGGGATTATCGCTGTCGAAACGTATTATCAATGAATACCATTCAGGCAAGATTTTCGTAAGAACTTCTGTGCTGAATAAAGGAACTACCTTCCGCATTATGCTTAAAAATAAAACCTAATGGCAGGTATTTATCTTCATATTCCTTATTGCCGACAAAAATGCCATTATTGTAATTTTTATTCAACGGCTTCCAAAAGAAGCATGCCTTCTTTTGTTTCGGCATTGCTGAAAGAGATTGAAATGCAAAGGGCATATTTAGAAGATGAAATTATATCAACCATCTATCTTGGCGGAGGAACACCTTCTCTGCTGGGTATGGCTGATTTACAACAGCTGTTTCAACAGCTTTACAAAAATTACAATATTGCTGATACAGCAGAAATCACACTGGAAGCCAATCCTGATGATTTGGACCCTGAGAAATTAACAGCATTGGCAAACAGTCCCGTTAATCGTTTAAGCATCGGCATCCAGTCATTCCGGGATGTGGATCTGCAGTATTTAAACCGTTCTCATGATGCCTGTCAGGCTAAATTAGCAATTACAGCTGCTCAAAAGCAAGGATTCTCCAACCTCTCTATTGATTTAATTTACGGAATACCTAGCTTATCAAATGAAGCCTGGATTGAAAATATAGAAACCGCTATCAGCCTGGGAATTCCTCATATTTCAGCCTATTGTTTAACAGTTGAACAGGGTACCGCACTGGATGTATTCATTAAAAAAGGTAAAATGCCTGCCGTGGATGAGGAAAAGGCATCACAACAGTTTGAAATATTAATGGATTGCTTAGACAAACATGATTATATCCATTATGAGATTTCCAATTTTTGCAAAAAAGACCATTTTTCACAACATAACAGCAATTACTGGAAACAGGAAAATTACCTGGGCTTAGGACCTTCGGCACATTCGTTCAACAAGCTTTCACGACAGTGGAATGTGTCGAATATAAGCACTTATGTTCAATCGATTGCGGATCATAAGATTCCTTTTGAAATTGAATGGCTGAGTCTTTCGCAACAGTACAATGAATATGTTTTAACTGGTTTGCGAACGATTTGGGGAATCAATGAGGTTGAAATTTTAAACAGATTTGGGACAGCCAACCATCAGTATTTCATTAAACAGATGGAAGTTTTTTTACAAAAAGCCTTGGTTCAACAGAAAGACACTGTTTATACGTTAAGCAGAGAAGGTAAATATTTTGCGGATGGAATTGCTTCTGACCTGTTTGTTGAAGAATAAAGTCAATAAACAGCTAAATAAAAAAAAAAGTCCCATTTTAAAAAAACGGGACTTTTTTATTGATTCTTTGAAAACAATTAGCCGTTCAATGTAAATTGAATAGGCAGGTTGAACTGAACGCGAACGTTTTTCCCTCTTTGTTTACCGGGATTCCATTTTGGCATCGATTTTACAACCCGGATGGCTTCTTCGTCGCATCCGCCGCCAATGCCTCTTAATATTTTTACATCGGTTACATTGCCATTTTTTTCAACTACAAAAGTAACATAAACCTTACCCTGAATACCACTTTCTCTGGCCATGGTAGGATATTTCATATTGCTCTGCAGAAATTTTATTCTTGCTTCATCTCCACCGGGAAAACCAGGGTTTTCTTCAACAACGGTAAAAATTTCGGTTTCTTCCACTTCTTTTTCTTCAACAACGGGAGCTTTGTACTCTTCAACCACTGTTTGCTGATCTGATTCAGCATCAATGCTCACTTCATTTTCAATTTCTGCATCGTTTTCAACGATTTCAAGAACAGTAGTTTGCTGTTGTGGTGGTGGTGGTGGTGGTGGTGTATTCTGTTGTGTCTGCATTACAACTTCTTCCATAACTTCTGCTGCCTGACGGGAATTCTTATCAATAGCAACCTTATCATACGATTTCCATTCAAATGCCAGTAAAGTTAATCCCAATACCAAAACCAGACCTATTTGGAAAAAAATAGCTTTTTTATTTTCAAGATCAGCTTTTTCTGATTTTTTTTGTTCCATATTGCTGAATTTAAGATGTTTATAAAATTTTTAAAGCGCCTATAATCAAAGTGCTAAATTACAAAATAATATTTAATTCTGTTGTTTTTTTTATCTTTTTTATTATTTAACGTTAAAATACTGAAAGTTGGTATACGTTTTTATTATTTTTTATTTTTTTTAGAAACCAAGCATTGGATATTGCTCATGCAATATTGTTCTTGATTTTGATC
>CAIUKU010000036.1 GCA_903899825.1 uncultured Bacteroidales bacterium
AGTGCAACGGGTCCGACAACCATAGTTACCTGGCCGGTATCATCACCCACTGTCAATCCGATATTAAAAACAGCAACCCCTGCCAGTGGGACCTCCATATGTGCAGGCTATAGTCCGAGTGCGACCATTACAGCCGGTTCAGGCGGATCCTCCGGATCAGCCGATACCTATGAATACAGTATCAACAATGGCAGCAACTGGTCAGCATATACCAGTGGCGCAGCCATCACAACTACCGGAGCAACGACCAATGTATTGATACGTGTAAGTCGTTCAGCAGGCAGTTATGGATGCAGTGCAACGGGTCCGACAACCATAGTCACCTGGCCGGTATCATCACCTACTGTCAATCCGACTTTAAACACAGCAACCCCAGCCAGTGGGACCTCCATCTGTGCAGGTTATAGTCCGAGTGCAACGATAACAGCAGGTTCTGGAGGTTCTTCCGGGGCAGCCGATACCTATGAATACAGTATCAATAATGGCAGTAACTGGTTAGCATATACCAGTGGCGCAGCCATCACTACTACCGGAGCAACGACCAGTATATTGATACGTGTAAGCCGTTCTGCAGGCAGTTATGGATGCAGTGCAACGGGTCCGACTACCATAGTCACCTGGCCGGTATCATCACCTACTGTCAATCCGACATTAAATACAGCAACCCCAGCCAGTGGCACTTCAATCTGTACAGGCAATAGTCCAAGTGCAACGATTACAGCTGGTTCAGGCGGTTCTTCCGGAGCTTTAGATACCTATGAATACAGTATCAACAACGGAACAAGCTGGTTAACTTATAGCAATGGTGCAGCTATTACTACAACGGGAGCAACTACGAATGTTTTGATACGGGTAAGCCGTTCAGCAGGTAATTATGGATGCATTGCAACTGTTTTGGATACAATAGTTAATTGGCCGGTAACTATTTTACCAACTGCATCAATTAGTTATGCAGGTACACCTTATTGTACATCCTTAATTTCGCCTCAAGCGGTAACTCTAAATGGAACAGCTGGTTATACAGGAGGTGTTTATAGTTCTACTGCAGGATTAACTATCGATTCTACAACTGGAGAAATCATACCTGCAACCAGTAGTCCGGGAAATTATACTGTGACTTATACGATTGCTGCTTCAGGTGGTTGTGGAATTGTAACTGATACTACAGATGTTTCAATAACTTTATTGCTTACTGCTTCAATTTCTTATACAGGATCACCATATTATGCTTCTTTAACTACACCTCAAAGCGTTACCTTAAGTGGAACAAGTGGTGGAAGTTATTCTTCATCTCCAACTGGACTGTCGATAAATAGTTCAACGGGAGAAATTACGCCTAATACAAGTTCTGTAGGGACTTATTTAATAACGTATACGATAGCAGCAACAGGAGGATGTGGAATTTATACGGATACAACAACTGTAGAAATTATAAATGGTGTGGTTGTTGTTTCTGGCTCAACAAATGCTGATGGGCATTATCCAACATTGACCAATGCTCTGGGTGCATTTGCCAAAATAAATGCGACTGCCCAGACCGGAAATAACATCGAAGTTACGATATGGGGTAATTCTACATCAGAAACAGGTACCAATAGTTTAAATGCCGGAACATGGAATTCACTGATCATCTATCCGAAATTTTCAGGTATTACTGTAAGTGGTAATGTTGCCGGTGCGCTGATTAATCTGAACGGAGCTGATAATGTGACGGTTGATGGAAGAGTAAATGCCAGCGGGATAACAAAAGACTTGACGATAATCAACTCAAGTACTTCAAGTTCTGCAGCTACATCCACCATACAGTTTATCAACTCAGCAGAAAATAATATTGTGCAATATTGTATCATAAAGGGTTCTGAAACAAGAACATCAAGTGGAGTAATCTTTTTTTCTACATCTTCATCCGGCAATGGTAATGATGGAAACAGAATAAATAATAATGATATTACAAGTGATATTGCAGGGAGGCCTATCAATGCGATTTATTCAGCAGGAACAGCAGGCAGGGAAAACAGTGAAGATACCATCCGTAATAATAATATTTTTGATTTTTTGCATAGTGGAATAGCATCTAATGGTATTAGCATTGCTGGAAGTACAACGGTATGGACTATTACTGGAAATAGTTTTTATGAAACAAATTCGTTTGTACCGACTGCATCTGTTGCATATAATGTTGTTTATATTAATAATACTTCAGGAATTAACTTTACAGTAAATGATAATTTTATAGGTGGACAAAATGCTTTATGTAATGGTGCTGCATGGTTGAAGACAAACACTTTTAACAATGCATTTATTGGTATAAATTTGACTGTTGGAACAGCAGTTTCAAGCAATGTGAATAATAATACCATCCAGCATATAGATTGGCGTAATTCTTTAAATGCATCGTGGGCAGGTATTAATGTTACAGCAGGTAATATAAATATCGGTACATTTTCTGGGAATACTATAGGAGGAATTACCGGAATTGATTCAATAATAGTTAGCGGCTTATCAACCGGAGTAAATGTTTATGGAATAAACATTTCAAGTTCTGGGACAGTTGATTGTCAGAATAATAAAATTGGTGCAATCAGGGTTTCCAATGCTGCAACACTTGCAAGTAATTTTTATGGTATCAATAAAACTGCAGTTGGAGGTACTACAACTATTAGTAATAATACTATAGGAAGCAGTATAACTGCAAACAGTATTAATGCAAGTTCAACAAGTACTTCTAATGCTCAGTTTGTTTATGGGATATATAATGCAGGAACAGGTATTATCAGAATAAATAACAATATTATTGCCAATCTGAATAATAATACAACCAACCCTACAGCTGCTACAACTGGAAGAGTTTGTGGGATTGTTTCTGTCAGTGGTATTGATACCATTAACAATAATATTATCAGTAATTTAAGTATTGCCAATAGAAATACTTCTTCTTCCTCTTCTTCAGTATGTGGTATTATTCTTACCGGTGCTACCCTGAAAACAGTAATCGGGAATACAATTTATAATTTATCAAATTCTTATCCAACTTATGCTGGCTATGTATACGGGATTTATTTTACAGGTGGTTCAGGGGCTAACAATGTATCTGACAATACTATTTATAATATATCCGTAACTGGGGCCAATGCCAATGCCAATAGTATTATCGGATTGTATATCACCACTGGCACAGGTGCAAATCAAATATCCGGTAATTTTATTCATAGTTTATTTGCAAATGCAACATCTACAACTACTTCCCTTTATGGCATCAGAATAGCCGCGGGTGCTTCTACTTATTATAATAATATTATCAGTTTAGATGGGAATACGCGTTCAAGCCTTTATGGAATATACGAAACTGGGGCAGCTCTCAATAATAACATGCTTTATTTTAATACAGTGTATATTAGTGGCTTGCCAACATCGGGAGCATTGAATAGTTATGCCTTGTATAGTGCTACAAATACAAATATCCGCAATTTCAGAAATAATATATTTGTAAATGCACGTTCCAACAATGGCGCTACCGGAAAACATTATGCCATTCGTGTAGCCGGTAATACCAATCTTACAATTGATTATAACGATTATTATGTAAGTGGTACAAATGGCATATTAGGTGCTTATGCAGCAGCTGACAAGACCACACTGAGCGCATGGCAATTATCTACTACTCATGATACTAATAGTGTGGATGTCAATCCTGTTTTTGCTAATGCTGGATCAACCATAGCAGCCGATTACAAAATCGGAGTGGATTTAATGGGCGTTTCAGGAACAGGTATTACATTTGATTTTGGAGCTTTAACGAGATATACTCCAAGTATGGGAGCATGGGAAGTTGATATTAATAAATGGATAGGATCGGCTCTCAGTAATGATTGGAATACCCCAAGTAACTGGACAGCTAACACGGTTCCTGCAGTGGATGCTAATATTGTATTTGTTCCTGCTCCTTTCAATCATTGTCAACTGGATCAGGATCGCTCAGTAACTAATATTAACAATACTCAGTCAACCTATAGGATGGTTTGTAACGGAAATAAACTTACCGTGAAAGGTGACTTTAACTTTACAAACGGTGCACAAATTGATGCTTCTGCTTCTAATTCTACCATTGAGTTTTCCGGTGGGGCTCCTCAAACCATACCAGTATCAACGTTTTATAATAATGAAGTTTATAATCTGATTGTGAACAACTCAAACAATGTAACACTCAATGGAAGCTTACGTCTGTTGAACACAATTACTGCTTCTTTAGGGCGCTTAGATGCATTTACCAATTCAGCATTAATAAGCTATGCTGGTGCAAATTCACAATCTATTGAAGCCAATCGATATCTGGGTGAAAAATTCTATGATTTAACGATTGATAATGCAAGTGGAGTAACACTCAATGCTAATTTTTCTGTTTATAACGATTTGCTTATTAATTCTGGTAAGCGATTTACAATTCCATCTATCAGGCAATTGACAGTAACAGGCAGCTTTACCAATAATGCCGGAGTTACAGGTTTTATAATGGAATCAGATGTATCAGGGACTGCATCGCTGATTCATTCCTCCAACAATGTTGCTGCAACTATTCAACGATACATCAACGGGAGTGCTGAAGACTGGCATTTTCTGTCTCCTCCGGTTTCCAATCAAAGCATTAGTGGCACATGGCTACCATCAGGTACTTATGGTAATGGTACAGGTTATGACCTCTATTTGTGGAATGAACCTAGCAATTGTTGGATATATAAACTGAATACTACATCAGCAATTAATTGGAATACGGTACATCCGGGTAGTAATTTTGAGACAGGACGAGGATATTTGTATTCGGTACAGGCCAGTAATCCGACCAAAGAATTTGCAGGAAATTTAAATAATGCTAATCAGAGTTTTGCAATTACTGCCAACAGTAGTGTTGATAGTTTAAAAGGATATAATTTATTAGGAAATCCCTATCCTTCTTCTATTGACTGGCAAGCAGGTACAGGGTGGACACGCACTGATTTACTTACAAGTGGCAGTGGTTATGATATGTGGATATATAATAAAGCTGCTTCCAATTATGGTGTATGTAATTCAACAACAGGATCCGGTACAAATGGAGTTAGCAGATACATTGCGCCTATGCAGGGCTTCTTTGTTCGTGCTGCTAATTCAGGTAATCTGATTATAGATAATACAGTCAGGGTTCATAATGGTTCCGGAGGATGGCTTAAAAATACAGAAGATGTTAACCCTTCTATGGTAAGTGTTGTTGTGCAATCGGAAGCAGATCATAGTTTCGACGAAGTTCGCATGATGTTTGGTTATAATTCCTCATCTTCCGGTGCTGCAAAATTATTTAGTCCGGTTGTAAATGCCCCTAGCCTTTTTATGCCTTCCGGAAAGGATATGTATTCGGTACGTTATTTAACTGATACTGCTGATAATCCAATGGTAGCAGTAAAGTTTATGCCGGGGAAAAATGGAATCTTTACTGTTAAATGCAATTTTAATGATGAAGATTTTGAAACAGTGATGCTAGAAGATCGTTTGATGCATTACATCCAGAACATGAAGGCTAAAAACAGCTATCGTTTTCAGTCATCCGTTTCGGATGATGCATCACGTTTTATACTACATTTTGGACCAGCCAATAATTATAGCTATAATGAACTTCCAGCCAGAATTTATACAGATGGTATTCAGTTAATCATTGATCTGACATTGGTAAGCAAAGAAACAGAAGTATTTGTTTATGATGCTTTGGGGCGTTTATTAATGAATACATCTTTGGAAGGAACGACCTTGCATAAATTAAATATAAAAGCTAAAACACAAATACTTATTGTCAAATTAGTAAATCAGCAAGGCAATATTACCCGAAAATTATTTTTTAATAACAGATTTCAATAATTATGTTGGTAACTTTTGTTATTCAATAAAATTTCGCAAGCGTTAATTATGGAAACCCATAAGTATCAAGCAGTATCTTTAAGATGCTGCTTTTTTTGTATCTTTATAAACAGCTATTGAAAATTTTTAAACGAAAGCATTGATTACATTAAAAATTTTGTATCTTTACTTCAAGTTTGATCAGAATAATCAAAGAGAAAAGCTTTATAAAAAATCTTAATTAGAATTCAAAGATTTTTTAAGCTAATTTTCTATTGAACAATAAGATAGGAAAAGAAAACACAATACAACTTTTTTAAATGGGAAATTCAATTATATTAGGATTATTGCAAAATATAGCCATATTACTATCTTTTACAATGCTTTATGAAAATATTTGGGTGAAGAAAGAATCCAAAAGCTATAAAGCGAAAATTATCACAGGATTTATTTTAGGCGGAATCGGTGTTCTGCTGATGTTTACTCCATGGACAATGGTTACAGGTATCGTTTTTGATACCCGTTCGGTAATGCTTTCTGTTTCAGGTTTATTTTTTGGACCAATTCCAACATTTATTGCAATGATTGCTTGTAGCCTTGTTAGAATAAATATCGGAGGCGGAGGTATGTGGATGGGCCTTGCTGTTATAATCAGTTCAGGTGGAATAGGATTGTTATGGCGGATATACAGACCTTTTTGGAGAACTAAAAGGGTTTATCTTGAATTTTTAGCCTTAGGTCTTATTGTACATGCTGTAATGTTGTTTTGCACCGTACTTTTACCTTCTGATAAGGTTTTTATAACTTTTAAAACCATTGCTTTTCCGCTTTTATTTATCTATTCTCCTGCAACTATGATACTGGGATTATTAATGTTGAAACAATATAAAAACTGGCAAAACAGATTGGTTCAGCAAAAATTAATGGAAACTGAACGCAGATTGAGTCTGATACTTGAAAGCGGTAATATTATATCGGTAATGCTAAATAAAGAAGGTAATATAACTTTTTGTAATAAATATCTGTTAAATATTACCGGTTATTCATTACATGAAGTTATTGGTAAAAACTGGTTTGATTTATTTATACCCGATGAAATAAGAACAAAATTATTTCAAATATTTACCCAAAGTTTACTCAATGATAATGTAGTTAAAAATAACGAAAATCAGATACTTACAAAAGAAGGGGAATTGATATATATTTATTGTTATAATATTTCATTACAATCAGAAACGGGCGATGTTATTGGAACTGCAAGTATAGGTGTAAATATCACAGAAAGTAAAAATTTTGAACAAGAATTACTTGAGAAAAATTCAGAAATAGAATTGCAGAATAAGAATTATAGAGAACTGAATGAAGAATTATCTGTGGCCAAAGAATTGTCAGAAGAAAGCAGCAAGCTCAAAATTGCTTTTTTAAATAATATTTCTCATGAAATCCGAACACCATTTAATAGTATTCTAGGATTACTATCTATCATACAAGAAGATGAATTATCAGTTACTGAAAAAACCAAATATTTTGAGATTATCAATAAAAGCGCGTATCAACTCATGAATACCATCAATGATATTGTAGAGATATCGCTGATACAAACCGGTCAAATGAAACTGCAAACCTCTAAAACCAATATTATAGGATTGTCAGAAGAAGTATTCAACCATTATAAATCTAATGCGCAAAGCAAAAACCTGATATATAAGTTAAACATTGATTTACCAAAAGACACTGAATCCATAGCTACAGATAGTGTGAAATTTAAAACCATTCTTTCGGTACTGATTGACAATGCTATCAAGTTTACAAAAGCTGGTTCTGTTGAAATTAATATCCATAAAGATAATGATTATCTTGTTTTTTCTATAAATGATACTGGCATTGGGATTCCGGATAATAAAAAACATTTAATATTCGAAAAATTTATGCAGGCTGATGTGTCCAATTCAAGGCAATTTGAAGGTTCCGGCTTAGGTTTGTCTATTGCAAAAGCTTATGTAGAAATGCTCAGGGGTGAAATTTGGGTTGAAAGTGATGCTTCACTTCCTGATGTTCCATCAACTAATGAAAAGTATGGCAAGTCAGGGTCAAGGTTTTTTTTCACCATTCCTTATGATATTGTATTTCATAAAAAAAATGACATCCAATATTTTGATGAAGCTAAAAGATCAGAAAAAATAAACAATTCCCTGAAAGTATTAATTGCAGAAGATGATGAATCTTCTGAAATATATATTGCCCTTGCATTAAAAATTACAGAGAAAGAAGTATTGAAAGCCAGAAATGGTATGGAAGCAGTTGAAATATGTCGTCTCAACTCAGATATAGACCTGATAATTATGGATATTAAAATGCCGGAAATGGATGGATATGAGGCCACCCGGCTCATCAGACAATTTAACAAAAATGTTATAATTATAGATCAAACAGCCTATGTACAGTCAAATGAAAAAGAAACTGCCTTGGCAAGTGGTTGCAATGATTATATTTCAAAGCCATACACTGCCTCATCATTGAAAAAAATGATAAATAAGTATATCAGCATTGAAATGGATTAGCATATAACTCATTAATATCAGATGTTTCTTAGAAATCAGATAAATTAGTATATTAGTTGTATCAATTGATTAACAAACAAATGTATGGATTATAAATTAGAAGAGTTGTTAGATATTTCGTTAATGCAGCAATTGCAGGAAAAGCTAAATCTTATTTATTCACTCCCGTCAGCAATTATTGATACCGAAGGTAAGATTCTTACTTCAGTAGCATGGCAGGATGTATGTACAAAATTTCACAGAATCCATCCGGATTGTGAAAGAGAATGTCTCAAAAGCAATCAATACATTAATGAACATCTTCATGAAGCGAATCCCAGTATTAGTTATAAGTGTCCGCTTGGCTTGACTAATAACGCCACACCTATCATCATTAAAGAAAAGCATCTGGGTACTTTTTTTACCGGTCAATTCTTCCTTGAAAAACCTGATATAGAGGGTTTTAAAAAACAAGCGATGAAATATGGTTTTAATGAGCAGTCCTATCTGGAAGCTGTTGCAAAAATACCTGTTTGGACTGAAGTAAAACTTATTCAATACCTTGATTTTATCAAAATTTTTGTTGAAATGATTGCCGGTTTTGCAATTAAAAACCTTAGGATGAATGAAACCAATATGCTGATTAAGGAAAGCGAAAAATTCAACAGAACCATTTTGCAATGTACTTCTGACTGGATATGGGAGATAGATAATGAAGGGAAATACTGCTATTGTTCGGGAAAAGTTGAACAAATATTAGGTTATACCTCGGAAGAGATTATCGGTAAAACACCTTTTGATCTTATGCCAGAGGGTGAAAATGAAAAGATAAAAGAAATATATAAGAAAATATCTGAAACTAAATCTACCATAGTTGATTTTGAAAACTGGAATCTTCATAAAGATGGACATCTCGTTTGTTTGCTTACAAATGGATATCCGATTTTTGATGAAAATGGCTATATTACAGGTTATAGAGGTGCTGATAAAGACATAACAGAACGTAAAATCTCAGAACGTAAAATAAAAAATCTGAATCAGCTTTATTCAATTCTGAATATTGCAAATCATACATTTCAGCACATTCATAATAGTCAAATCCTATTTAATGAGGCATGCAGCATTGCAGTTGAGAAAGGTGACTTTAGAATGGCCTGGATAGGTTTGCTCGATGAAAATACCAAAAAAATAACTCCTGTCGCTTCAGCAGGTTATACCAATGGATATCTTGAAAATATTAACATTGATTTGAATGAAGAACTCTTGAGCGCTGGACCATGCGGTCTTGCTGTAAAAACAGGTATTTATCAGGTTGTCACTGACATTGAAACAAATCCGGATATGATACTATGGAGAGAAAGAGCAATTAAAAATGGGTATTCTTCTTCTGCTTCATTTCCTTTAAAAGTATTTGGAAAAATAATAGGAGCTTTTTCACTTTATGCAGACAAAACTTACTTTTTTAATACAGACGAAAACAACTTGCTTGAATTGTTTTCAAAAGATATTTCTAAAACATTAGAAATTAATGAAATTGAAAGTCAAAAGAAAATTTCAGACCAGCAATTAAAAGAAAGTGAAACAAAATACCGCAGTATTTTCGAAAATATTCTGGATGTATTTTATCAAATTGATCTTAACGGTATAATTGTTGAAATGAGTCCTTCCATCAGTAGTCTTTGTGAATACGACAGAAATGAAGTAATAGGTACAGATGTTAGAAATTACTATTATTATAAAATGGATAGGGATGAATTTCTTAATTCCATCAAACAAGCAGGAAGTGTTCTTGATTACGAACTTTGTTTTAGAACAAAATCAGGTAATCCTAAATTTACTTCTGTTTCTGCCCGACTGGTATATGATACAGACGATAAACCATCTCATATTGAAGGTGTATTGAGGGATATTACAGAACGGAAACAAACTGAAGCATTGCTTAAAAATGAAAAGGACAGAATGTCAGTTATCATTAAAGGAACACAATCCGGTACATGGGAATGGAATATTCAAACCGGAGAAGCCATTTTTAATGAACGCTGGGCAGAAATAATCGGCTATACTTTAGAAGAGCTTTCACCTGTTAATATTCAAACTTGGAACAGACTTTCTCATCCGGATGATTTGAAGCTATCTGATTCAAAACTAAAACAACACTTCAAGGGCGAAATTGATTATTATGAATGTGAAGTGAGATTAAAGCATAAAAACGGTCATTGGATTTGGGTGCTCGATAGAGGGATGGTGAACAAAAGAGACAAAAATGGTCAACCACTTATCATGTCGGGTACTCATCAGGATATTACTGAACGTAAACAGATTGAAGCAAGTTTGATTGAAAGTAACAAGCGTTTGCAAAATATTTTCAACAACCTTCAGGATGCATTTTTACAGACGGATATTGATTCAAAAATTACAGTTGTAAGTACATCAGCAATTTCAATGTTTGGCTATTCTGACATAAATCAAATCATAGGTTTGCCTGCTGAAAATATGTATGCAAATCCTAAAGACAGGGAAAGACTCATGGTTTTATTATCAGAGCATGGTAGTGTAAAGGATTTTATTTGTGAAGGAAAAAGAAAAGATGGCAGCACTTTCTGGGCTTCTTTAAACATTCATTTTCAATACGATGAAAACGGTAAATTTTCAGGAAGTCATGGTGTTGTTCGCGATATCAGTGAAAGAAAGCGTATGGAGGAAGAAATGCTATCTTCCAAACAAATTTTCGAAGAAATCATCAATGCAGTTCCAGTCAGGGTTTTCTGGAAAGACAAAAATCTTAGTTATTTAGGATGTAATAAAGCATTTGCAAAAGATGCCGGTTATAACGATCCGAAAGAAATTATCGGAAAAGACGATTTTCAGCTTACATGGAAGAATCAGGCTGAAATGTATCGCAATGATGATCTAGAGGTAATAAAAAGCGGCATTGCTAAACTGAACATAGAAGAGCCACTAACCAACCAGCAGGGAAATACAATATCATTACTGACCAGCAAGATTCCTTTTATAAATTCAAGAGGTGAAACTGAAGGCGTATTAGGGATATTTATCGATATCACTGATCGGAAGAAAACGCAGGATGCATTGAGGTTACGCGAGTCTTATCTCTCTGCAACTATTGAAAACCAACCCGGTCTGTTTTGGTTAAAAGATCTTAAAGGAAGATTCATTGCTGTAAATAAGAAATTTTCAGATTCATGCGGTGCAGAGAATCCTGATGTACTGATTGGTAAAACTGATTTTGATTTCTGGCCCCAGGATCTTGCAACAAAATATGTAAAAGATGACGATAAGGTATTGAAATCAAAAAAACATTATATAGTAGAAGAACCCATTTTAGATAAGGGTATTGTTAAATGGTTTGAGACGTTTAAAGCCCCGATTATTGATAATGAGGGCAATGTAATAGGAACAACCGGTTATTCCCATGATATATCCGAACGCAAACAGATAGAAGAAAAAAATCGTGAAAAAGATATACAGTTCAGAAAGTTATCATCGAATGTTTCCGGTTTGATTTTTCAATTTAAGAGAAATCCCGATGGATCTTATTGTGTTCCGATAGCTTCAGAAGGAATTAAAGATATATTTGGATGCTCAGCTGAAGATGTACTGAAGGACTTTACACCGATAACCGATGTTATATTTCATGAAGATGTTGAAAGGGTAATTAACGAGATTGAATATTCAGCAAAGCATTTAAGCAATTTTATCTGTGAGTTCAGGGTGCAGATACCAGGCAAAGCGATACAATGGATTTATACCAAATCAACACCAGAGAAATTGTCAGATGGTAGTATAAGTTGGCATGGTTTTGCTTTTGACATTACAGATCGTAAGAAAGCAGATTTGGAATTAATAAAAGCCAAAGAACAAGCAGAAGAAAGCAACCGGTTGAAAACAGCATTTCTGAAAAATATTTCTCATGAAATACGAACCCCTTTCAATGGTTTGCTGGGATTTCTTACAATTATTGAGGATAATGAAAGTAAGCCTGCTGATAGAGAAAGATATATTCAAATCATCAACAAAAATGCTGAACGGCTTTTAAATACACTGAATAATATTGTTGAAATTTCACAGATTGATACCGGTCAAATCAAGATTTCAGAATCTGAAGTAGCTATCAATTTTATATTTAATGATTTATATAATCATTTTTATCAAGAGGTTATTAATAAAGGCCTGGTTTTTAAATTAAGCAAGCCAATAGCTGTTCATGAATATATTATCAAAACTGATATTTATAAATTAAAAACAATACTAAACAATTTGATAAATAATGCCATAAAATTTACCAAAAAAGGGAGTATTGAATTAGGTTGTAATATTGAAACCATTGGTGAACAAGCTGATATTGAGTTTTATATAAAAGACACGGGTATTGGAATTGCAGAAGGTAAACGCTTGTTGATTTTTGATAGATTCATGCAGGCAGATGTTACTGATACCAGACCTTATGATGGTTCGGGTTTAGGCTTATCCATTTCAAAAGCTTATGTAGAAATGCTGGGAGGTCATATGCATGTTGAAAGCGAGTTAGGAACAGGATCTGCATTTTATTTTACGATTCCATGTCAAGTTTCTCAGTTAGGTAATCATGTTGATTTAAATTCAGCTTTAGAAGAAAAAGATGAATATATAAAAAAACTTAAAATTCTAGTTGTTGAAGATGATGAAGCATCCGAAAAGCTAATAAAAATGCATATAAAGAAATTTTGTAATAAGGTTTTAATTGCGAGAACAGGTATAGATGCCATTGACATTTGCCGAAGCAATCCGGATATCGATTTAATTCTGATGGATATTAAAATGCCTGATATGAATGGCTATATTGCAACAAAGCAAATTAGAAAATTTAATAAAAATGTGATAATTATTGCCCAGACTGCATATGAAACAAGTGGCAATTTTGAAAAAGCACTGGAAGTAGGATGTAACGACTTTGTGAGGAAGCCTTTCAAAATAAAGCTATTATACAGCATATTAAATAAATATTTTAAATTAAACGAATGATTGTAATTTAATAAATATTGTGGCAAAACAAATTAAATTTGTTTAACCGCAATCACTACTGGACATGATTATAAACCGTTTTTAAACTCAGATTTAAGAATGAAAAAAAGAAAATTTTTAGCTATTTAAACAAATTAACTAATGTCAAAACTTAAATTTTTAAAGCGTTATTTATTAATACCAATAGTAATAGTTTTTTTTACTTTTCTTTTTTATCTGGTGTATGAAGATATCAAAGAGCGAACAATCAATGAATTCAATTCTGAACAATTGATAATAGCTGAAACTGCTTCTCAGGGAATTACTTCTTTTTTTGCAGATTATCTATCTAATCTGAATTTTTTAGCTAAGCTTGACAATGTTATAAATTATACAGAAGACAGCAAATTATTAATGGCGAACTTTTATGATAACCATAAAAATATAATTGAAGCTATTACCCGGGTTGATACTCATGGTGTCATACTATTTACCTATCCTTTTAGAGAAAATATGGTTGGTAAGGATATTTCTTATCAGCAGCATGTTCGTAAATTACTATCTTCTCGTCAAACTGTAATAAGTGATGTGTTTATGTCGGTTCAGGGTTATCCGGCTATTGCTATTCATGTTCCTGTTTTTAAAGGAAAAGAGTTTGTTGGGAGTATTGCCATCTTAATACCAATAGATAAAATAGGGAAAAAATATCTTGGAAAAATTAAAATTAGAGGAAATGGTAATGTATGGTTACTTAGCGAAAAAGGGGTAGAGATATATTGCCCGGTAAATGGACATCTGGGAAAGTCATACACTGAGAATACCTGCAATGGAATTTCTGCTATTGAATTAATGAATAAAATTAAAAAGGATGATCATGGAACTGCAATTGGAATTCATAAAGAACGAATCGTAAATGGTAAAAAAAACTATGATGAAAAATTTATGACATTTTATCGAGCTTCAATAGGGAATACCTATTGGTGCATTCTTATTTCCTATCAAGAGGAAGATATTTATAAAACGCTTGCATGGCTTCGTAATAGCCTGTCTTTAATTTTTTTGATGCTTCTCATTGTTATAACTTATTTTTTTTATTCGATTACCAAAGCAAGAAACGTTATTAAAGAAGAAACAAAAAGGATAAAAGCTGAAAAAACGCTCATACAAAGTGAAGCTAAGTTCAGGACCATATTTAACGAATCGCCTATTGGAATTGAACTATATGACAAATCAGGTATGCAAACCGATGCAAATGCTGCTTCATTAAAAATGTTCGGGATATCAGACGTATCTGATATTCTGAAATTCAATATCTTTGATGGAACCAGCCTTAATAATGAGAAAAAGGAAAAACTCAAAAATGGTCAGTCGGTTACCTATGAGGCATTGTTCGACTTTGAAAAAGTTAAGGAACTTCATCAATATCATACATTAAAAAATGGGAAAGCATATTTTGACTACATCATTACCTCTTTATTAAATCCTGAAACTAAAATCATTGATGGCTATCTATTACAGGTTCAGGATGTTTCGGAACGAAAACGTGCTGAAGCAGAAATTCTGATGCTTGCCCATTCATTAAAAAGTGTAAATGAATGTGTCAGTATAACTGATATGGATAATAAAATATTATTTGTGAATGAAGCTTTTACGAAAACATATGGTTATAGTCTGGATGAATTGACGGATAAACATATTGACTTTTTTTTGTCAAAAGATAATAATTCCGAAATTAATGAACAATTCATTCATTCATCTACAAAAGCGGAATGGAAAGGAGAATTAAAAAATATTAAAAAAGATGGAAGTGAATTTCCTGTATTTTTATCTTCAACGATTATAAAAGATAAAGGTGGTAAACCATTAGGTTTTATTGGAGTAGCTTCTGATATCACTGAACGAAAACAAAACGAAGCCGAATTGATATTTGCCAAAGGAAAAGCAGAAGAAAGTGATCGTTTAAAATCAGCATTTCTGAACAATGTGTCTCATGAAATACGAACACCTTTAAACGGATTACTAGGTTTTCTGAAATTAATAAAGGAAGATGAAATCAATGCTGATGAAAAGGAGATATATTATGAAACTATTTTCAAAAGTGCCTACCGGCTTCTGAATACAATTAATGATATAGTTGAAATTTCTCAGATAGATACTAAACAAATTAAATTGCGCCTGACTGAGATTTCTTTAGCTGAGCAAATCAATGATTTATACAATCTGTTCAAACCTGCTGCTGAAAACAAAGGTCTCGGATTTATACTTGTAAATACATTGTCTGATACTACATTCAGTGTAAAAACCGATGGAGCAAAATTGAATTCGATACTTACAAATTTAATCAATAATGCGATTAAATTTACTAATAAAGGGCATATTGAACTGGGTTGCAGCATTAAAAAAACTGCTGAACATGCTGAAATTGAATTTTATGTGAAAGATACAGGTATTGGTATTCCTGACCATAAACATCAAAAAGTATTTGAGCGTTTTATGCAGGCAGATGTTTCTGATACAAGACCCTACGAAGGTTCTGGCTTAGGATTGGCAATTGCAAAAGCTTATGTTGAAATGCTGGGAGGTCAGTTACACATGACTAGCAAACCGGATGAAGGAAGCTGTTTTTATTTTTCCATATTTTGTGAAATTATTAACAGCAAAATCATACCTGGTATTGAACCGAATATGAATGAAAAAAATAAGTTGCTGAAAGAAACACTTAAAATATTAATTGTTGAAGATGATGAAATATGTGAAATGTTAACTGTCAGACTGCTCAATGCCAACAATAATGAGATTTTACTTGCTAGAGACGGAATGAAGGCAATTGAATCCTGCAGCCTGCATCCTGATATTGATTTAATATTAATGGATATGAAAATGCCTTTTATGGATGGATATGAAGCAACGAAGCAAATAAGGCAGTTTAATAAAGATGTTATAATTATTGCACAAACAGCATTTGCATTAATTGGTGACAGAGAAAAAGCTATTGATGCCGGATGCAATGATTATATTACTAAACCATTTAGCAGAGATTTATTAATTAGCTTAATTGAAAAGCATTTAAAAAATAAGAACGATGGAAGATAATTATAAACAACTGATTAAAAACGCACCTTTTGGTTTTGCAAGACATAAAATTATTTTAAATGATGCCGGTAAACCTATAGATTATCAATTTATTGATGTAAATTCTTTTTTTGAAAAACTAACCGGTCTTAAAGCTGAAAAGATAATAAATAAATTAGTAACAGAAGTTATTCCCGGTATTACACAGGAAAAATTTGACTGGATTGCTTCTTATGGTGAAATTGCACTAAATGGAGGAACGAAAGAATTTGAGCAATATTCGGATGGACTTAAACGCTGGTATAAGGTTTATGTTTATTCTCCTGAAAAGTATTATTTTTCAACTTTTATTACAGATATTACCAATGAAATGCAGCTTATCGATATATCAAAGGTATTTTTAAACCATGAAAGCAGTATTATAGATTATCATCAAATTACAAATTTTCTGCAATCTATATCCGGGGCTAAATACGTAATATTTAACTTATTTGAAGAAAATTCCAAGGATTTTAAAACTGTAGCTATTTCTGGTATAAATGAGCATATCAGCAAAGCTTCTGGAATACTTGGATTTAAAATTATAGGCAAAAAATGGCAGTATGACCCTGTTTTGGCTGAAAAAATTAAGGATCAAAAGATTACGCGTTTTAATAAATTACATGATCTGACAGGAATAGTCCTCTCTTCCAAAATCATAATGTTGCTTGAAAAAACTTTTCAGGTTGGAGAAGTTGTTGTTGTAAAGATTATGAAAGCTGATTTACCCTATGGGAATTTTACACTTATCATGCCTGAGGGACAGTGCTTGAAAAATGATTTGCAAATTGAAATTTTTGCAAATCAGGTCGGACTTTTTCTGTATCGTAAGAAGGCAGAAGATGCATTGCGCGAAAAAGAAGAACAGTATCGTTTTATGTTTGCCAATAATATTCAGCCAATGTTTATTTTCGACTTCGAAAGCCTGGCTATTATTGAAGCAAATAATGCGGCCAACCATCTCTATAGTTATTCAGAAATGGATTTTCTATCCATGACACTGAAAGATATTCATTTTGCTGAAGATATTCCTGCACTGATAAAAGAGATTAAAAAAGACCATATTGCTTTTAAAACAAATAAGGAATGGAGACATCATAAGAAAAACGGTGAAATTGTTTTTGTTGAAATTATTTCTCATAATATATTTGTGAATAACAGGAAAGCAATTCATGTATTGGTTCATGATATTACTGAACGTAAAAGACAGGAAGAAACTAACCGGAAAATAAACGAAGTTCAATCTTTTTTGGCACATAATAGTGGCACTGATCCTGATATGGGATTTTTTGCATCTTTAGCTCAATTCCTTGCCGGTGCTTTGGAAGCTGATTTTGTCTGTATAGATAGGCTGGAGGGCGATGGATTAAATGCACGTACACTGTCAGTATGGAATAATGGACAATTTGAAGACAATATTGTATATGCACTTAAAGATACACCTTGTGGAGATGTTGTTGGAAAAACGGTTTGTTGTTTTCCTGCCAGTGTTTGTCATTTTTTTCCAAAAGACACTGTGTTGCAGGATTTGAAAGCCGAAAGTTATGTGGGTGTTACATTATGGAGCCATACCGGGCGACCCATAGGGCTGATAGCGGTAATTAAGCAAAAACCGCTTGAAAACCAGCAATTGGCTGAAGATTTGTTGAAGTTGGTTGCAGATAGGGCTGCTGGTGAACTCGAACGAATGGAGGCAGAATCAGCATTGCGTGAGAGTGAACTTAATTATCGTACGCTATTTAAAACTTCACCTTCCGGCATTTTGCGTATGGATGAAAATGGTATTATTATTGAAGCAAACGAAGCGTTTCTGAAAACTTCACTTTACAACTTAGATGAATTAATAGGCAGTGATGTAAGAATATTAACTTCTCCTGAATATACTCATAAGGTAAGCGAAAACATCCATCACCTTCTTAATGGAGAAACACTTGAAGAAGAGGTTTTAAGCAGGAGGAAGGATGGAAGTTACCGTATTTTATTATTAAGAGAAAATGCTATTATTCTTCCAAATGGAAGATCTGGTATTCTTTCAGTTTCAACAGATATTACAGAACGCAAACATGTTGAAGAAAAAATAAAATTACAAAATACAGAACTTCAAAAAATTAATGCTGAAAAAGATAAGTTTTTCTCAATTATTGCACACGACCTTCGAAGTCCTTTCAATAGTTTTTTAGGACTTACTCAGATTATGGCAGAAGAATTACAAAGCCTTACCATGGATCAATTGCAGAAATTTGCTGACAGTATGCGAAAATCTGCCAGTAACCTGTTTCGTTTGCTCGAAAATCTGTTGGAATGGTCTCAAATTCAGCAGGGTATCATTCCTTTTAATCCGGAAGTATATAATTTGCAATACATTGTAAACGAAAGCATGGAAATGATATCAGATATTGCAATCAAAAAACAGATTGAAATATCAATGGATATTCCTGCAGATATTCAGGTTTTAGCCGACAGTAATATCTTGCAAACCATTATTCGGAATATTGTATCCAATGCCGTAAAATTTACTCAGAAAGGAGGTCACATATATATATCAGCCAAATATAGTTCCGAAAATAATGTTCTGGTTTCTATAAGTGACAATGGAATAGGGATGAATATTAATTTAATAGCTAATCTATTTAGTCTCGATGTAAATACCAGCAGAAAAGGTACCGACGGAGAACTTAGTTCAGGATTAGGATTGATTCTTTGTAAGGAATTTATAGAAAAACATGGAGGTAAATTATGGGTTGAGAGCGAAGAAGGCAAAGGGAGTTGTTTTTATTTTACAATTTCAGCAGTGAATAAGAAGAAGGAATAAGGAAATAATGAATTGGCAAAGATTTGAAAAAATAACTTAGTTGGAATGAATGAATAAACCAGATAAATTGAATGTTTCGCAAGTCAACTAATGCTTTTCAAGTAGATTTTAAGATACTTGCGGTGTAAAATAAATAGGACTGAAATTTTAAAAAATATAAATATTTGACTTTGAACACTTGCTTTAAAACAAATAATCAAACACTAATCACAATTTACAATGAACTTACAGCATAAAACCAGGGAAGAGCTTATTATTGCATTGGAAGAATTACAAAAGAAATACGATAAGTTAATTCTTTCATCTGACAATGATTTTGTTGAGCATAAAAAGACAGAATCTTATTTTCTTACTTCGGAAGAAAAATATAAAAGTTTAGTTGAGAATGCAAATGTTGGTATTTATACAACCAATTTAAAGGGTGATATCTTATTTGCTAATTATGCATTGTGTCAAATATTAGAATTTCATACTGTTGATGATTTAATAAACACAGATGTTAAATCAATATATAATGATGAAATAGAAAGAGATAAATTTTTAGAAGCAATCAAAAAATCGAAACAGGTAAATAATTATGAACTGGAACTCTTAACTCAAAAAGAAAATAAAATATATGTTTTGGTAAACGCATACATTACAGCGGATATCATAACCGGAATGATAATGGATATTACACCCCGTAAAAAGGCTGAAGTTAGATTACAGGACATTATTGACCTGAATCCATTGTCTATCCAGATTGTAGATAGAGAAGGTTTTACATTGAAAGTGAATCCAGCCCATACTAAATTGTTTGGAGCAGTACCACCACCCTATTTTTCAATTTTTGATGACTTGTCAGTGAAAAGTGAAGAGTTAAAAAAACTAATATTGGATGCTAAATCTGGAAAAATGGTGAATCTTCCTGATTTATATTACAATACACATGATGTTTCTCCGGAGTTTCCAGATATTCCTAATTGGATACGGGCATTGATTTTTCCTTTAAATGACTGCAATGCACAACCTGAAAGTTTTGTATTAATGCATGAAAATATAACAGAACGTAAGAAAATGGAGATTTCTCTAAAGGAGAGTGAAGCTTCCTTAGAATGGTCTCAGGAAATTGCAAAAATGGGCAGTTGGTCTTATGAGATTTTGACTCAAAAAAACACATGGTCAAAAAATTGTTTTAAGCTTTTTGGCGTAAATCCTGATGAAGTTGATCCAACTTTTGAATATTTCAAATCCAGGGTTCATAAAGATGATTTGCATATGATAGCCGAAGGTATTGATGAAATTATCAGAAATAAAAAGCCTGTTCAAATGCAATTGCGCATTATGTTTACAGATGGAAGTTATAAATGGATACAGAACAATATTATACCTTTTTTTAAGGATGATAAATTGCAATTCTTAAAAGGTGTAAATATAGATATAACTGAACGCAAGCTAATGGAAGAGGCATTGATTGAAAGTCAGGCTAATTTAAATGCTTTATTCAATGCTACCGACGATTTGATATTATTGGTTTCAGCTGATGGAATTTTATTGGAATTGAATGACAGGGATGTTGACCAATTCGGTAAACCCAGAGAGCAATTAATCGGACAAAAACTATTTGAATTACTTCCTCAGGAAATCGTAAAGAGGCGACGTCCTTTTTTTGAGCAAGCTATTGCAACAGCTAAGGTTGTTAAGTTTGAAGATGAAAATAACGGGCGTTGGATGGTAAGTAATCTATATCCAGTATTGGATGCAAACGGAAAAGTAATTCGTCTTGCAATCTACAGCCGCGATATTACGGATCGCAAAATTGCCCTTGATATGGTTAAGGAAAGTGAAGAAAAATACCATACATTTATTAATTCAACAAATGATATTACATTCCTGAAAGATGAAAATTTTAGGTATCAGATTATTAATAAAGCTGCTATTGATTTTTTTGAAAGAAAACAAGACGAAATTATAGGATTTACTGATTTTGAATTAATGGACCATTTATCAGCAAGCAATTGTCTCAATTCTGATAACAGGATTATCAATGAAAATAAAATAAGTGTTCAGGAAGAAAATGTGAAGGGTCGTATTTATGAAACACATAAATTTCCTGTAAAATTAAAAGACGGGAAAATCGGTATTGGCGGAATTATAAGAGATATAACAGAACGTAAAGCAGTAGAAAAAGAAATAATAAAACAAAATTCAGATCTTCAGAGGCTTGTTTCTGAAAAAGATAAATTCTTCTCAATTATTTCTCATGATCTTAGGAGTCCTTTTAATAGTTTTTTGGGACTTACTCAAATTATGGCTGAAGAATTGCCAAGTTTGACAATGGATCAGTTGCAAAAGTTTGCTGAAAGTATGCGTAAATCTGCTACCAATCTTTTTCGTTTGCTTGAAAATTTATTGGAATGGTCACAAATACAACAGGGAACTATTCCTTTCAATCCGGAAATACTCGATTTACACATTGTTGTAAAAGAAAGTACAGAAATGATAATGGATACTGCTGAAAAGAAGGATTTAAAAATATTTTATGAAATCCCCACTGATATAAAGGTTTTTGGAGATAATAACATGTTGCAGTCTGTCTTTCGAAACTTATTCTCTAATGCAGTAAAATTTACTCCGGTATATGGAAAAATATATATTGCTGCAAAAATGCTTTCGGATGATGTTGTCGAGGTTTCAATAAAAGATACAGGTATTGGTATCAGAAAAGACAGGATTGAAAGTCTTTTTAGTCTTAATGCAAATTCAAGCCGTAAAGGAACTGAAGGTGAATTGGGTTCAGGTTTAGGTTTGATACTTTGCAGGGAATTTATCGAAAAACAGGGAGGAAAAATATGGATTGAAAGTGAAGAAGGAAAGGGAAGTTCTTTCTTTTTTACATTGGGAAAAAATTAAATTACAAATTAGTTTGCTGCCTAAAACTCTAAAACTCTAATAATTCAATAATTCAATAACTTAATAACCTAATAAACTAATAACCTATCTGTCAAAAAACCTATGAATAATGATTTAAAACAAAATTCTCATTTAGAATTTCTAAATGCATTGATCTCCGGGAATCGTAAAATGTGTTCTGAGATTGCGCAGAAATATATGAATGAAAATGATTCAATAAAAGCACTCTATGAGATCATTATCAGAAATGCACTTTATGACATCGGAGAACTATGGGAATCAAATAAAATTAGTGTAGCAACCGAACACCTTGCTTCGGCAATTGTAGAGTCTATTTTAAATGAGCAGTATTCAAAAATTAACAGTTCACCAAAAACACCAAAAACGGTAATTGTTGCATGTGTGGAAAATGAATTTCATCAGATAGGATTAAAGATGATTAATGATATATTTGAGCTGAATGGATGGAATACTTATTTCCTTGGAGCAAATACTCCAACCAAAGAACTGATATCTTTTGCGAAAACAATGCAACCTGATATGATTGCCTTGTCATTAAGTCTCTCTTTTAATTTGCCAGTTCTCGAAAAGATAATACTGCGAATTAAAAATGAATTTCCAGAACAGGTGATTTTAATTGGAGGACAAGCATTTAGAAATGACAACCAACATAAACGTTTAAAATATAATAAAGTATTTTATCAACCCGACTTAAACAGTACTGAATTTTTTATTAAAAAATTTATTTAAAATTACTTATGAATACTGAACA
>CAIUKU010000037.1 GCA_903899825.1 uncultured Bacteroidales bacterium
ATAAAAAATTTCAAGAATACTTTTAACATTCCCTTTTAAATTGAGCTTTATAAGATCATTTTTCTGACCGAAGGAATGCAAACAAATGAAAAAAGTTAGAATGATAAGAAATTTTGTTTTCATTGTTTTGAATTTTGTTTAATATATATTTAAAATTTGCATTTTTATATAATAAATACGCTAGAATTTTATTCCCATATCCACTTCAATAAATCTTCCGGGAGCCAGACCTCCTTTTTTATCAATGTATTTATGATCGAGTATGTTTTGAATATCAAGGGCGCAGACAATATGTTTGAAAAACTGACGGGATAATCGCATATCCAGTGTTGTATAGGGGTCTATCACAGATGAATTCTGTTCATCTGCCCATTGCTGACTGATATAATTACAAATGACAGATGCATTCACCCATTTGGTTTTTAGAAATACACCCGCAAAAATCTGATGGGGTGGAATTTCAGCAATAAATTTTCCCTGTAGATTCAATCCGGTTTCGTTTACAGCATTGAATGAAACAATTTCAGAATGATTATAGGTATAATTGGCTTTCAATATCAGTTTTTTTGTCAATTGCCATTTAACTGAAGTTTCAAAACCATAAATGTTTACTTTTCCTATATTTTCGCGTTTTAATACGATTTTATCAAGATCTATCACTTCTCCTGTTGCAACAAAATACTGAAAATCCTTACCAAATGAATAATAAATACTGCTTTCTAAAATCAGGTTGTTTACTGGTTTATAATTACAACCAAGTTCCAGAGAAGTAACATATTCAGGTTTTAGTTCAGGATTTGCCAGTTTAAAACCTTTGCTGATTTTACGCGAACTGATCATATCATCCAGTGTTCCCGGCATAAAACCCTGTGAAAAGCTGGCATAAACATCCAACTTAGAGTGAAGGAAATATTTGATTGATAATTTAGGACTCATGTTGAACCAATGGTAGTTGTTGTAGTTTTCAGTATAATCTCCTGCAAAACCTGTATTATAAGTTGGATTTTGAATTGAAAAACTTCCGTTATAAAACTGAGCATAATCGTACCTTAGAGCTGCTATCAATGAGCATTTTTTTGAAAGTTGAATTTCATTTTGTATAAATACAGCTGCAAATCCAATTTTGCCATTGCGGATGGCATGATCCGTTGAAGTACGGTATATATCTTCAGCCTTCATGTCACCCTGTTTGAGATCGACCCCAATGGTTAGCCTGTGATTTTTTAATATTTTTTTGGAAGCATTCATCCACAATCCATAATCATCAGATGACTGTTCGGTATCGTACAATTTATAAATATCACCGGTTTCGTTCAGTCTTTCAGTATGTTGCCAGAAATAATCGTAATGGTAAAAAGCCTTGGCTTCAAATTGAATACCATGTTTCAATTTCGTAGTAAAATCAGCCATCCAGACATTTGAGTAGTCAGTAAGTAAACTTCCTTCTGTTTCAAAAATTTTAATACCATCGCTTCTTTGATCATGGTAAAAATTATAATTTACGGATAAACGGGTATTTTCGTTAAACTGGTATCCTAAGCTGATATCTGAAGATATTTCATTCATATGTAATTTGCAATCGTTGGTATCTCTCAGTGATTCAGGAACATTGATATATCCGTCTCCTTTTCGGTAAAAACCGTTTGCATACCAAAACCAGCCTTTTTTATCTTTAATATGATTGCCCGAAAGATTCAGTCTTCCTCCAAATGTATTGTAAGAAGCTCCTATAATACTGGCAGATACTGCAAATTTTTGCTCAGGCATTTTGGTGAGTATATTAATGATACCACTCATGGCATTATTGCCAAATAATGCAGAATTAGATCCCTTGATTACTTCAATTTTTTCGACAGTTTCAGGTGCTATGATATACCAGTTGATACCTCCTCCTGATGTTTTATTAAGTGGAATCCCATTGTAAAGTACCAAAACTCGGTTGGTTCCATCCATACCTCTCATGGTAACGCTGGCGTTCTTAGAAAAAATACCCCAGCTCCTGTTAACATAAACATTAGAAACCGATTGTAAAATGTTGTCAATATTGCTCAAAGGGAAATTCTCAAGCTCGTTATGATTGATTACTTCCACACTGGCAGCCATACTTTCAATACTTGAATTTGTACGGGTTGATGTAACAACAATCCCGCCTAAAAAGACATTTTTTATAGTATCCTGAGCCCAAATAATATTTGGAAACATCCAACATAATATAAAGAGTCTTTTTATCATTTTTATTTTATATATATTAATCAGCTTTTCTTAAAACTTAACACTTTATACTTAATACTTTTTTACTGCTGCAACTTAATTGAAAATGTTATACTACCACTTTCCAGACCATTAACTGCTATCACTTTCAGTAAACCAAACTTACCGGATGCTGTTTGAATACCCCATATCTGATTATTTGCCAATGCCTTGGCTTTTCTTCCTCCATTGGTGAAAATATTGGCAATGATAATACTGTCGTTTTGAGCATTATCAAATGCTGAAAGCGGAATGTTGATAATGCTGCGGCTGAAATAAGTTGTATTTTTAGTATTCCAGAATTCAGGAGCGTTGCTGCCGCTAAAAATACCCGTAACATTGCCACCCGGAGAAGATAAACAATTGTATTCAAGATTTTCAGCACTGTAATAATAGAGAATATCTATCAGTGCCTGGTTTTGCGAAGCAGTTGCCAGTGAATAAACAAGTCCGTTGCTGAAAGATGCAAATGAATGCAGATTAGTATTCAATTGACCTCCAAGTGTAAGTGTATATGATAATACAGATTTATAAGCACTGCCATTTTTGTGGAGCAATAACATGAGACTGTCACATCCTCCGTTTTTATTGCGGATAATAATACTTATTTTTTGCAAACTGTCAGCATTTTTGTGAACGATAATGTCTTTATCTAAAGAAGGAGCATTGAAGCCATAATCAATTAAAACCTGTGAATTATTAGATTTGACAATTAAGTTGCAAAGGTTTTCTCCACCATTTGACATAGCTTTGATCCCTATACAAATCAGGGAACCTTCTGCAAGAGTGGTATCATTGGAAGTATAGATGCCTGTTGTTTTTAGTTCAATATGAGGAGGAATTAAATTACTGCTTTCGTCTTTTTTACAGGCCTGGAAATAACAAATGCAAATCAACAATAATGCTTTAAATATATAAATATTAAATATAGGTTTATCTTTCTTCATAAATTA
>CAIUKU010000038.1 GCA_903899825.1 uncultured Bacteroidales bacterium
AAAGCGAAATTTATACAATTCGTTTATGAAATTAACGGTAGAATTATATTTATTGTTAATATTATTCGTTACTGTTTTGTAAAGATAAATAGTATACTTTTGAAAATAATATTTATCATTGTCTGTTTTTATTTTATAGAATAAAACGATATCAAAAACGTTTGTTTAAAATGCATAAAAAACTGTAAAATTTAAAAAATGAAGATTGTTAACTTATTAAAAAAACACATTGGAATTGTATTGCTTGTTCTTGTATCTGTAATAGGATTAATTAATTATGACAATTACGGTATTAGCTGGGATGAAGAAGCACAACGACAAATGGGGATTGTTAGTTATGATTATGTTTTTTCCGGCAACAAAGCACTGAATACATTTGACTGCAGGACCTATGGTGTCGCTATAGAACTTCCCCTTGTCATTATTGAAAAAGCACTGGGTTTACAGGATAGCAGAACTATTTATTTGACAAGGCATTTACTGACTCATTTTTTATTTTTGATAAGTGCTTTTTGCTGTTTCCTGTTAATTGATTTTTTATATAAAAATAAAGTTTTAGCCAGCATAGGATTTCTGTTGTACATATTAAGCCCTGTTTTATATGCACATTCATTTTTTAATTCTAAAGATCTTTCATCTGCAGCTATGTTTATGATTTGCTTTTATCTGAATGTCATTGCATTTAGTAAGTTAAAGATAAAGTATTTTCTTTTGCTTGGAATAGGAGTAGGGCTTCTCATTAACATAAGAATCATCGGGATATTCTTGTTTTGCTGTATATTGTTTTTTTTATTACTCGATTTATTGCTTGCAAATAAAAACAAAATAGAAACTATAAAAAAAATAAAACTGGCTTTGACTTTTTTTGTTGCTACTATACTGACTTTATATATCAGCTGGCCTTTTTTATGGGAAAATCCAATTGCAAATTTTATATATGCATTTAATAATATGGCAAAGTTTCCGTGGGACAGTTCTGTTTGGTTCAAAGGACAGTTTTTTAAAGTAGCAAATCTTACCTGGGATTACATCCCTGTATGGTTTGTAATTACAACTCCGCTTTATTATCTGATTGCAGGTTTGGGTGGCATTATACTGCTTTTTATTAACTTTTTTAAAAAGCCTTTTTCGTTCATTTCCAATACCTTAAACAGGAATAACCTGCTTTTTATAATTTGTTTTGTTGCCCCTGTATTAGCTGTAATTATTCTGAAATCGGTGCTTTACGATGGATGGCGACAACTGTTTTTTATTTATCCTTCTTTTGTATTATTGGTGGTGTATGCAATCCATTACATGTTGCAAACTAAACTTAAAAAAATTATCATTTCAATTACATTTATTTACTTCGGTTATATTGCACTTTTTATGATAGCCAATAATCCATTTCAGCAGGTTTATTTTAATGAATTAATGAACAAATCACCTGAATACATCAGGTCGCAATTTGAGTTGGATTACTGGGGTGCATCTTATAAACAATCATTGGAATATATATTAAAAGAAGATAAGTCTGAGCATATTAATATAGCTGTAGCTAATGTGCCGGGGAGGCTTAATGTTAGAATATTACCCGTTCAGGACAGAGAAAGAATAAATTTAGTTGAAATCGAGAATGCAAAATATTTCATTACTAATTACAGATGGCATCCTAAGGACTACGATGAATATAAACAAAAGAAATGGCATGCAATCAAAGTAAATAATAATACGATCAATGAAATATTTAAACTTCAATAAACTCATTTTAAAAGATAAATTTATATAAATAATGAAAATAATATAATGTCGTATTTTATGCCATATTAAAATATAGAAGTTATATAGTTTTAGATTGATAAAATGGGGTGTATAAAACAAAACGAAAAGAATATTTTACAATTTGCTATTTTGATTGTTCTTCATTTTTAGTCATTTAATTCAAAAGACAGTATTGCTATGAAGGAGGACCGACCTTATAGAATTTACGCTACAAAACAAGCTTTTAAAAATAGCGGTGGCCTTGCAGCAAGCAATACAGGAGATAGCGAAGGTAGTAAGAAAATTAAAAGTTAAAATGCATTTTTCGCTACGGCTTGTATTGCGCAGGATTTTTAAAAGCGTAGTTTTGCAGTAAATTATATGCAGTCTTGAATTTTTGTTTACTTTTTGTTCAAGCAAAAAGTAAGAAAATAAATAAAAAAGTAATAATTAAAATACAACATTAAATTTTACACATTACTTATCATTCAGGGGTTCAGTATACTTTTTGAATAACTCAGCAAAAGAGACTGCGTACAATCTATTTACAAACAACAGATATAAATCTTTTTTCAGCATGAATTTTATAAAAAAGCACTACTTTTGTTGAAAATTTTTAAACCACAAAACATGAAATTTGGTGTAGTTATTTTCCCCGGTTCCAATTGCGATCACGATATGATATACGTATTGAAAAAAGTAATGAATCAGGAAGTTGTAGAGTTATGGCATAAGAATACCGACTTGCAAGGCTGCGATTTTATTGTACTTCCCGGAGGTTTTTCCTTTGGAGATTATTTACGGAGCGGAGCCATTGCCCGTTTTTCGCCTATTATGGAAAAGGTAATAGAATTTGCCAACAAAGGAGGCTATGTAATGGGAATATGTAACGGTTTTCAAATTTTGCTGGAGGCCAAATTATTACCGGGAACGCTTACCGCCAATAAAAATCATCAGTTTATCTGTAAAAATACTTTTATCATTCCACACGAAAGCAGATCAATCATTACACATCATCTTGTAAAGAGTGAAGCATTAAAGATACCTATTGCACATGGAGAAGGAAGGTATTATGCGGACCATGAAACGATAAAAAAACTGCAAACCAACCATCAGATTTTATTCAGCTATTGCAATGCTGAAGGAAATATAACACCTGAAGCAAATCCCAATGGTTCCACATCCAATATAGCGGGTATTTGTAACGAAGCGCGCAATGTATTTGGCATGATGCCACATCCAGAAAGAGCTGCTGATCCTGCATTGCGAAATATTGACGGAAAATTGATTTTTGACTCAATAATTAACTGTCTCCAATAATCTGATGCTGCAGCCTTACTATACCATTGATTTGATAGAAGCAGGCTGTGATGAAGCAGGCAGGGGTTGTCTGGCAGGTCCTGTTTATGCTGCTGCTGTTATTCTTCCTAAAAATTTCAAAAACAAAATATTGAACGATTCAAAGCAATTGACTTTGAAACAACGGAAAATGCTAAGAACGGTTATTGAAAGTGAAGCCCTCGCTTTTGCCGTTGCCAGTGTTGATAATCATGAAATTGATCAGATAAATATCCTGAACGCTTCTTTTAAAGCCATGCAGCTGGCCGTAATGCAGTTGTCAATAAAACCTGAATTGCTTTTGATAGACGGGAATCGGTTTAAAAATACAGTGAACATTCCACATAAATGCTTCATTGAAGGCGATGGCATTTATATGTCGATAGCAGCAGCTTCAATTCTTGCTAAAACCTACCGTGATGATTTTATGTCAGCATTAGATGCTGAATATTCTGTTTATGGTTGGAGGAAAAATAAAGGTTATCCTACGAAATTGCATAAAGAAGCTATCATAATACATGGCTGTACACCCTATCACCGAATGACTTTCAAACCCTGTGCGCCGACTTTGTTTTAAAAACAGTAAAAACAATAAATTTGGATTAACTACGAATTATTGTAAATGTAATTTTCAATTTCTTCGTTGAATAATTCTATCAACTTATGTATTAGAGGATGTTTAACATTATAGCTGACATTGTCTATAGAAGAAATTGGAAGTATTTTAGGTGAAGTACCTGAAATAAAAGCTGCATCATACTGTCTAATGTTCTTTCGGAGTACAGCTTCTTCAATTACCGTAATCCCTAATAACTGAGCTGTTTTTAAAATAAACTTACGTGTAATACCGGACAGTATCAAACTTTTGGGAGCTGTATACAATGTATTATCTTTAATAAAAAAAACATTGGATTTACTTCCCTCAGTAATCCTGCCACTTTTATTCACCAGTAGTAATTCATAGACCTTTGATTTACTGAGTATATCATCAGTGGTCTCACGCAATACATAATCAGCTATCTTGGCATTTGGATTTTTTCGTTCGGCATTATACAGCATCAGTTTTACTCCTTTTTGATATTGAATTTCAACAGGATACATATGTTTAATAAAAAAACAAAGAAACGAAACATGTTGTTTATTTTTAGAATGAAGTAAAAGCTTAACATTACCGGTAAAGACCTGATTTTCTGTACAAAGTTGTTTGATAGAATTGCTGATTTCTGTATTAGATATAGTACTGTATAATTCAGCTAACATTGCTGAATTATTAAACCGAATCAGATGTTCTTCTAAAAATAAAGGAATACCATTGATGACTCTGATTACCTCATATACAACAATACCATCAGTATAATTAATTGAGTCAAGGAAGCTTTTTTCCATTAACTGACTGTTGTATATTATAACATTATGATAAACTTCATTTTTCATTGGTTCAATTTTTAAAATTTAAAACAATTTGAATTACTTACAGTTTTATATATTTTTTTGGTTAATGAATTCCGCTTCACAATACCTCACTCCTGAAGAGAAAAATATTTTTTAGATGAAAATCAACAACTTCCTTATTTCAAATAAATTGGTTTTATATCAAGAGTTTAACAACCTTATCTCTTTGATAAGACCAAAACATCAAACCAATGGCAATTAACAATGCGCCAATTGCTAGCATAAATGTAGTAAAAAACCCAAATAATTCATAAATTATTACTCCCGAGGTGGGTGCAAAAACAGCTCTTAATCCTGTAAGCGATAAATGCACTGATTGATAGTCGCCTGCTTCACTGCTTCTGCAGAAATATGCAGAACCTATGCTCCACAACAACGACATCGTCGCTGCAAAGATACTCTGAAAAATCAAATAAGGTATCATAGTGTAGTATAATTTAACACCAAATAGTTGAATATTTTGTGGGAAAAAATCGGTAAGTGCTAAAGATAAGATAAATAGAAGGATGGAGGAAAAAGTTATAATGGCAAATTTTCTTGGGTCAATACTGTCAATTAATTTGCTGAAAAAAGGCAACAATGCAATCGCAATAATATTGTAAATATTTTTATAAAAAGCAACACTCGAATAGTTCAAATGCAACGCTTTGTCAAAATATATTGTAATTACGGTTGCAGAAATCATAAATGCAAATCCATAGATCATAAATCCTACTTCAAAATGAAGGTATGGCTTGTTGTTTTTTAGGATGGTAAGCATGTTTGAAAAAGATTTCTTAACAGAGTTTAAAAAACTATCTTTAATTACATTGACATCTTCATCTTCCTTATAGTCAATCATCGAAAGCAAATATACAGAAAGAACACCCATTATTGCTACAATTGGAAAAATATAGGTAAATGCAAAATTATCTATGTCCAGTAAAATTCCATATAACAACGTGACGATCAGCATTACAATTTTATTTAATGCAGTAGCATAACCATACAATCGACCAAAATGTTCATTTCGGTATGCATTTTTTAGAAAAAAGTTAATATTTGGATAAATAATAGGCATACCTGAATAATATACAAAGAAAATGACCAGAAATACAATATGAAAAATAGGTTCAGCAGCAATCCCCTGACTGCTTCTTGGAAAAAAAACCAGAAGAATTAGTGGTAAGCGTGTAAATAAAGCCGTATAACGCAATAATTTCTTTTTGTCTTTCACTCTTTTCAGCATTTCATTCAGGAAAATCAGAAAAACATAAAGTATCACACTAAACTGAAACAACAATCCCAGTTGATAATTATTACCCTTTAAACTCTTTATAAAAACAAATTCATTTAAAACCAATATCCCGACAATAAATCCCTCAATTAATGAGTACCACACATGTAATCGCAGTGTTTTTTTCTCCAACTCATTCAAGGTAAGTTTAATAAAGTTCATGGGATTTTAATAAATAAGTCTGCAAAGTTAGTAAAAGGAATGACATTGATTAAATTTAACAAAACATAGTTTCCTTCGGTTGATTAATATCAAGATCGATGCTGATAGATATTTTACCCATTTTAAGGTAAATGGTTTGTTTTTTGTTAATCTGTATGCTGTTTAGGTCGTAAAATTGGAAGAGAGGGATTTAAGTATAATAATTTATGCCAATCAAGGGTTGAAAACTTTAAGAAACTAAATTATAGCCACTAAGACACAAAGTCGCAAAATAATTTAATTAATTTAGAAAAGATTGTAAAAATATAATAATTGATTCTTAGTGGCTTAGTGTCTTAGTGGCATATGAAATTTTACCCTTAATTCCCATTAATACTATAAAGACAGATACCCAGATAAATAATATTTTTCTCAAATTATTGTCTTTATATCCCGCATAAAAATATGGTCATAAATTGAAAGTTTGGAAATTCCAACTCATGATTCGTTTTTAAAACCTATATTTATACTAACTTTGCAAAAAAATAAATACCTATGGTAGAAATTGGAAAATTTACTGAGCTTGAAATTGAAAAAATAATCCAACAGGGAGCTTACTTATTGACAGGAGATGAAACAGCAAGCATTTTATTACCAACCAGATACATTCCAGAAGGTGTTGACGTGGGAGATAATGTAAAAGTTTTTATCTACCGTGATTCTGAAGATAAAATTATTGCAACTACCGAAATACCTTATGCAATTGTTGGCGAATGTGCTTATTTAAAAGTAAAATCACAAACAAACTTCGGTGCTTTCCTCGATTGGGGTTTAATGAAAGATTTGTTGGTTCCTTTTCGTGAGCAAAATGAAACGATGGAGGTTGGAAAGTCTTATCTGGTAAGGCTTTATTTAGACGAAAACAGCGATAGAATTGTTGCTACCCAACATATCAATAAATTTTTAAGGGATAATGAAATTACGATTCAACCCAACGATGAGGTGGAAATTCTGGTTTGTGAAGCAGTTGATTTAGGTATTAAAGTAATTGTCAATCAAAAATATTGGGGAATGCTTTTCAAAAATCAGTTGTTTTGTGATGTTGAACGTGGTCAAAAACTGAAAGCCTGGGTAAAACAAGTGAGAGAGGATGGTAAAATAGATGTTAGTCTGCAACAACCCGGCTTTAAAGAAGTACTTTCAGCTGAAGAAAAAATTGTAGATTTGTTGCAGCAAAACGACGGTTATTGCGAACTAAACGACAATAGTAGTCCGGATGAAATATATGCCGAATTACAAATCAGTAAAAAGGTATTTAAAAAGGCCATTGGCAAGCTTTTCCGCGAAAAACGGATCATGATTGAAGAAAGCGGAATACGGTTGATGTAAAAACAAATTAAGTTAAAAATAAAAAATAGAACACAGATAACACTGATTATACAGATAAACACAGATTTATTAAAATGTAAATTGTATAAAATAAAAATTTATTGAATATTTACATAATGAATTAACTGATAAGATAATAAAAGTTTTTTATCAGGTTTATAATGAATTAGGATACGGATTTTTAGAGAAAGTCTATGAAAATGCAATGATGATTGAACTGCAATCCAATGGTTTGTATTGTATAAAGCAACAAGCTGTTAAAGTACATTATAAAGGAATATTAATTGGGGACTATTTTGCCGATATTATCGTAAATGAAACTATTATTTTAGAGTTAAAAGCTGCTGAAGCAATCGTTCAGGAACATGAATTTCAATTGATCAATTATTTGAAAGCAACAAATATTGAAATAGGTTTGCTTTTAAATTTTGGTAAAAAACCTGAAATTCGTCGTAAAATATTTACTAATGATAATAAAAAACTATAATCCTGAGTTTTATAGAAATTTTATTTGTGAAAATCTGTTTAATCTGTGTCATCAGTGTTCCAAAAAATTTACAATATTTAAAACATAAAAAAGCTAATACTATGAAAAACAAATGCTTACATTTAATATTTAGCCAGTTATTCTTATGTTTCTCGATTTTTGCTCAACAATACAATGCAGAAATTACGATCAATGAACTTAAATCTTCTATTGGCTATCTTGCTTCAGATTCTTTAAAAGGAAGAAAACCCGGAACCGGGGAAATTACACTTGCAGCAAATTACATTCAGGCACAATTTAAACAATCCGGTTTGAAAATGCTTAAAAACAATGGTTTGCAGAATTTTGATATTGTAACCGGAGTATCACTGGGAAAAGAGAACAAGTATTTTTTCAATGGTCAGTATGGCGAAGTTGGTAAAGATTTTTCACCCCTTGCATTTTCAAAAAATGCCTTCCTGTTCACAAAAATTGTATTTCTGGGTTATGGGATTTCAGTTAATAAAGACAGTTTGAAATGGGATGATTACAAAGGTATGAATGTGAGCGGTAAATGGGTGCTGATTTTACGCGGTCACCCTGAACTGAACAATGCCGACAGCCGTTTCAATGAGTTTGCTGATCAGAGAGACAAAGCCCTGCTTGCCTCAGACAAGGGAGCAGCCGGGGTTATATTTGTTACACCTGTTGAAATAAGCAAAACGGATGAATTAGCTGCGCTGAATTATGATAAAAGTCCTTCTGTTGCCGGTATTCCGGTGATCAATATTACCAGAAAAATGGCAAATCTTTTATTAGCATATGATTCAACCCAAACTCTAGAGAAACTCGAAACAGCTATCAATAAAACTAAAAAACCAAATAGTTTTCAGATACCTGAAAAATTGCTGGTAAAAACCGATATAAAAGTAAATAAGCAGCTAACTCAAAATGTGTATGCAATGCTTGAAGGAAGCGACCCAATCCTGAAAAATGAATACATTGTAGTAGGAGCCCATTACGATCATCTGGGTATGGGTGGTTCGGGTTCAGGCTCCAGAATGCCTGATACTGTTGCAGCTCATAATGGTGCTGACGACAATGCTTCGGGTGTTGCCGGTTTGATAGAACTGGCCCAGAAATTAAGTGCTGAAAAAACGAAATTGAAACGCTCAGTAATTTTTGTGGCTTTCAGCGCCGAAGAAATGGGATTGCTGGGTTCAAAATACTTTGTAAAGAATTTACCCGTTAAAACCAATCAGGTAAAAGCAATGGTAAATCTCGATATGATCGGACGTTTACAGCTCACAGATCCTTATATTCTGATTAGCGGAACCGGCACTTCTGTTGAAAGCGAAGGCATCTTAAATGAATTAAAAAAATCTACCGTGATACCATTGAAATATTCTCCTGAAGGCTATGGTGCTTCTGACCATGCTTCGTTTTACGGTGCAAATATTCCGGTTTTCTTTCTTACTACCGGCGCTCACGAAGATTATCATACTCCTTTTGATGATGCTGACCACATCAATTATGAAGGAGAAAAACAAGTCCTTGATTTTACCTATACCCTGCTTTCTAACCTTATCAACCGCAGCAAAGCATTAACATTTAAAGAATCAGGGCCAAAATCCAATGAAGGCTACCGTGGCGATTTAAAGGTAACCCTGGGCATTATGCCCGATTTTGCATCTCAGGACGATAAAGGATTGCGTGCCGATATAGTAAGGAAAGACGGTCCTGCTTTCAAGGCCGGCATGCTCAAAGGCGATATTATTGTGGCTATTGATGGTAAATCTGTTAAAAATATCTATGAATACATGTCCCGGCTGAAACAATTGCAAAAAGGGCAATTGATAAGTGTGGATGTAATGCGGGAGGGTAAAAAAATTGTATTGTTGGTGCAATTGTAAGGTTTGAGGTATTTATAGAGTTTCTTCCGAAACCAATTTGGGATTTTTACCTTCTTCCATAGCTTTAAGCAATCCTAAATCCAATAAGTCTTCATCGGATAAAGATTTTACATTAACACCTATCCTTTTCGCTAAATCGAAAATAATTTTTAAATCTGTGCCATTTTCTGTTGTAATGATTAATCCACTCATAGTGCTTTCTTTTTTACAAAAATATTATTAAAAACCATTTTTTGCAAATTTTGCAAATAATATTTAATGAATTGCTTTAAAATCTATAAGTAAATAATTCATATTTCCTTCTTATCTTTGTCAAAATATTTTTTGCATTAAATATAATGAACATAGCAGCATTGGTTTCGGGTGGAGTGGATAGCTCGGTTTGTGTATATCAGTTGAAAGAACAGGGTTTTGATCCTACTATTTTTTACATAAAAATAGGCATGGAAGACGAACATGGTTACATTGATTGTCCTTCGGAAGAAGACATTCAGATTACCAGCTATATTGCCCGTAAATATGGCTGTAAATTCGAAATTGTTTCCTTACAGCAGGATTACTGGGAAAAAGTAGTGGATTACACCATACAATCCGTTAAACGTGGTCTAACGCCCAATCCGGATATGATGTGCAACAAACTTATCAAGTTTGGCACATTTGAAGAGAAATACGGCAATGCTTATGATAAAATTGCTACCGGACATTATGCAACTACAACTGTAAGAAACGGAATCACGCATCTTTCAACAGCCAGGGATAAGGTGAAAGACCAGACTTATTTTTTAGGTCAGATTAATTATCTGCAGGTATCAAAACTGATGTTTCCGATTGGTGATTTACTCAAAAGCCAAGTAAGAAGCATCGCCAAAAAAGAAAATTTGCCAAGTGCCGACCGCAAAGACAGTCAGGGTATCTGCTTTTTAGGAAAGATTAATTACAACGACTTTATACGTAGATATTTAGGGGAAAAAGAAGGAAAAATCATTGAACTGGAAACCGGAAAAATTGTTGGAAAGCACAAAGGTTACTGGTTTCATACCATAGGTCAGCGCAAAGGATTAGGATTAAGTGGTGGTCCCTGGTTTGTAATACAAAAAGATGTGGATCAAAACATCATTTATGTTTCCAATGGTTATGACCCTGAAACACAATACGGGAAAACAATAAACTTAGGAGCTTTTGATTTTATTTCAGAAAATCCATGGGGCGAATTCAAAGGATTGATAGATGTAAATTTTAAAATCCGCCACACGCCTGAATTTACGAAAGCCAGTCTTGAAAAAATCGGAGATATTTACCGTATCCGTTCTCAGGAAAAAATTCAAGGTATTGCAGCCGGACAATTTGGGGTAATTTATGACGAAAAGGAAGAAATTTGTATCGGAAGCGGTGTTATTATTAGTTCATAAAGTTTGATAAAGTTCGTAAAGTTTTAAGTTAAACAAAGTTTTAAGTTTTAAGAAAAAACCAATAACCAATAACGAAATAACCTATTCTCCTCCAATGAAACCAAACAAGAGGCCACTGATTACCCTCGTTTTAATCCTGATGTTGCATGCTGTTTACAGTCAGCAGCACAGGGACATTAAATTTGAGCGTATATCCTCCGAAATGGTGAAACTCGACAAGGGCTTGTCGCAGAATTCTGTGCAGGCGATGCTGCAGGACAGGGAGGGTTATATGTGGTTTGCTACCTGGGACGGTCTCAACCGTTTCGATGGTTATGGCTTTTCTGTGATACGTCCCGATTATTTCAATGCCAGATCGGGCATCAGCAGTCCGAGCATACGGGCTTTGTACCAGGATAAAAAAGGTTTTATCTGGATAGGAACAGAATCGGGGCTGAACAGATACGATCCGCTTAGCCGTAGTTTTGTGCAATATAAAAGCGATGCAGCCGACCCTCAGACTTTGTCAGCCGATTATATCAATTGTATATGTGAAGATGAGCAGGGATATTTGTGGGTAGGTACCAATAATGGGCTGAACAGGATGAATACGAAAACAGCCAGGGTGAAGCGGTTTTTCCTCGATCCTAACAATGCCAACTCTCTGAGCAATAATTCCATCAATTATCTTTTTTATGATGCAGGGGGTTTTTTATGGGTAGCTACCCAAAAGGGACTCAACCGCCTTAACCTGAAAACAGAAATATTTGCACATTATTACCACCTGCCCGGCAATAAAACTTCCATCAGCAGTGATGTGATCAACTGTCTGCTGATAGACCGCGAAAAACGTTTCTGGATAGGAAGCAGCATGGGTTTAAATTTAATGGACCGTAAAAACAATACATTTACTGCGTATTATAAAAATGACGGAAAACCCTATTCCATCAGCAATAACGATGTTAAATCCATACTACAGGATAAAAAGGGTAAAATGTGGATAGGCACCATGGGGGGAGGGTTGAATTATATGGATCCCTCCGATTTCCGTTTTTATGCCTATACTACTGTTTCTTCCGACAACAGCAGTTTAAGCAATGATTATATCAATTGCATTTACGAGGACAAATCGGGTAATATCTGGATAGGTACAGCCTGGGGCGGATTGAATAAAATTGATAAACAATCCAAAAAATTCAGGCATTTTATACATATCAGCGACAGCGAAAACAAAAGTCTCAATAATAATATTGTATGGTCCATCACAGGCGATAAAAAAGGGAATATCTGGATAGCCACCAACAAGGGGATCAATATATATAATAAAAAAACAAAAACATTCAGCTATATCACACATCAGCATGGCATCAACAACAGTCTGGCCAGTAACAGTGTACGTATGATAGTGATAGATCATAAGCGTGAAAATACGGTATGGATTGCCACCCTGGATGCGGGGCTGGACTGTTACAATACCCTTAGCAAAACCTTCAGGCATTACCAGTACGATCCCATTATCAGCAACGGGCTGACGACCAACCGCCTGATGTCGTTGTACGAAGACCGCTTTGGTGACATTTGGGTGGGTACTGAATTCGGAGGTCTCTGTGTATTGAATCCGGAGAAGGATAAATTTACCATTTTCCGCCAGAATGCTGATCAACCCTATTCTATCAGCAACAATACCGTTTATCCGGTGTATGAAGATAAAAACGGCATCGTTTGGGTAGGCACTTACCATGGCTTAAACAGGTATGATAGAAAAAATCAGCGGTTTTATAAATTTTTTCATGATGCTTCCAATAAAAAAAGCATAGCCAGTGATATGATTTTTTCGGTTTACCAGGACAGGACAGGGTATTACTGGCTGGGAACCATGGGTGGAGGTTTAAACCGCTTGAACCCGGTTACGGGAGAATGCAGACATTTTTCGGAAGCCAACGGCTTACCCAACAATGTTGTTTATGCCAGTATAGAAGACCGCAATGGTGATTTCTGGTTAAGTACCAATTTTGGTTTGTCAAAGTTTAATCCTATTAATGAAACTTTTGTAAATTTTGATGTAAAAGACGGGGTGCAGAGTCATGAATTTAACTTTGGGGCTTCCTATATAGATGAAGATGGAGAATTGTATTTCGGAGGGATGAACGGCATGAATGTATTTTATCCTCATGAAATAGTGATGAATAAAAATATACCTCAACTTACGATTACTTCATTTAAACTGTTTGACATGGAAATCCCCATATCTCTAAAAGATGGTGATACCCTGAAACTCGATTATAACAGGAACTTCTTTTCTTTTGAATTTGCTTCTCTTGATTATGTAAATTCAAACAAGAACAAATATGCTTATTTCCTCGAAAATTTTGACAAAACATGGAATTATACCAATGCCTCCCGCCGTTTTGCCGATTATACCGCTGTGGCACCCGGTAAATATATATTCAGACTTAAGGGTTCAAACAATGATGGACTGTGGAACGAACAGGGGATTAAAATCTATATTCATATAAGTACACCCTGGTATAAAACGATTTGGTTTTATCTGTTGCTGTTCGTGATGCTGGTATCATTATTTGTAGGATTGTTGTTGTGGAGAATCAAAAGGATCAGGAAGAAACATGAAGTCGAACGAAGAATGCTGGAGATTCAGAAGCAATTGTTCGAACTGGAGCAAAAATCACTCAGGTTGCAAATGAATCCTCATTTTCTTTTTAATTCATTAAATTCAATACAGAGTTTTGTAATAGAGAAAGATACCGATAAAGCAATTTACTATTTATCGCGTTTTTCGCAGTTAATGCGACTGATACTTGTTAATTCACAACAAACCTTTGTAGTTTTACAGCAGGAATTAAAAGTGATAAAACTCTATCTCGATCTGGAAAGGCTGAGGTTCGACAATGTTTTTAACTATAAGATAGTGCTGGATGAAGAAATTGATGACGAATTTACTGCCATTCCACCTATGATTATTCAGCCTTACATCGAAAATGCCATTATACACGGATTGATACATAAGAAAGAGCAGGGTGAATTGCTGATTGAACTAAAATTAATGGATGATTATATATTATGTATCATACAGGACAATGGCATAGGAAGAAAAGCAGCCTTAGCCATCAGGGATGAATCGGGGATCAAACACAAATCGAGCGGAATGCTAATCACACAGGAACGACTGGAGATATTGAACAGGAAAAACAAAGATCAGCTTACGGTAAAAATAATTGATTTAGTCAAGGAAGACGGTACTGCTGCAGGAACCCGTATTGAATTGATGATTGTTTATAATGAAGTTTAAATTAATTATAAAGGAAAAAGTAAAAAGGAAAAAGTAAAAAGGAAAAAGGAAAAAGGAAAAAGTAAAAAGTAAAAAGTAAAAAAGGAAGCGAAATTGGACTTTGAAAATACCAAGATATTGAAATTACACTGACTTCAGTCTTCCGACTTCGGTCTTCTGACTTCTGACTTCCGACTTCCGACTTGAGTCTTCTAAATTAACAAACGTAATAAATATGATAAAAGCAATAATAATTGACGATGAAAAGAAATCCCGGGAAGTATTACTGGGATTAACCGACAGGTATTGTCCTGAAGTATTTGTGCTGGCACAGGCAGATGGTTGTAAAGACGGGATTGAAAAGGTAAAACAGCTGAATCCGGATATTGTATTTCTGGATATTCAGATGCCCGATGGAAGCGGTTTTAATTTTTTAGAAGCCTTTGATGATTTTAAATTTGAGGTAATTTTTACCACAGCTTATGATCAATATGCCATTAAGGCAATAAAATACAGTGCGCTGGATTATTTATTAAAACCCATCAACCCTGACGACTTAAAGGAATCCATTGCCAAATACCTTTTGAAACAAGACAAGGGGCAAATCAATAAAAACATCAGGGTTTTGCTTGAGAATATGAAAGCTCAGGGTTCAGAAGCCAAAAAGATCATTTTATCTACTTCGGAGGGCATACATATATTGAGTACTGATGAAATTATCCGGTGTGAATCGGATGATTATTATACCAAATTCTTTCTAACCAATGGCAACCCTATCTTAATTTCAAAAACATTAAAGCAAAACGAAGCCATGCTGAGTGATTTTGATTTTATCAGACCCCATAAATCCCATTTGGTAAATCTCAAATATATTAAAAGCTATCTGAAAGTGGACGGAGGATATATATTAATGACTGATGGCAGCAAAATTCCGGTTTCGAGAAGAAAACGCGAAAGTATCATAGACATTCTGAACCATTTATAAGTTTTTTTGAAAAGTTTTTAAATTGTGTTTTTTTTATTACTTTTGCCTCCGAAATGCGGATTGGAAAATGAGAGATTATAAAACGAACTGATAAAAGAAAATTACCGTAAACTTTCTGATTGATACCTTAAACTGATTTCTTTTTATTTTGAAATAAAAGGGTAGTATTTTTATAAAAATTTTTAGAAGCAAAGCATTAGTCCTGATAAAATACAAAAAGATTAAGTGTAAAATTCTTAATTTAAAATCATTGGGATCGGAACATTATAAATTCTGTAAGTCCTATTCTTGTGCTTGTATTTGCAGCCTGGATTCTAAAGGAACAGGTCGGTATTTCCCGGTTGGCAGGCATTTTGCTGGGAGCTACGGGAGCAATG
>CAIUKU010000039.1 GCA_903899825.1 uncultured Bacteroidales bacterium
ACAATAGTACTTACGGTGGAATTGATAATATTTATGCTCTGGATACTGCATATCCAAAAATATACAGTATCACTTCTTCAAAGTATGGAGCTGTAGATCCTTGTGTTTCCTACGATGGCAACCATCTGGTCTATGCCAATTATACCGCTGATGGTTATGATATTGTTAGCACTAAATTAAATCCGGAATTATGGAAACCACTTGAAATAAAGGAAACAGATAGCTTTAAGTTATCTGAAATACTTGCATTACAGGAAAAAGGGGTAATAAATTTTAAGCAAACTGATCTGAAACAATATAATATAAAAAAATACAGCAAACTGGGTCATCTGATTAATTTTCACAGCTGGGCTCCCCTTTCCATTGATGCAAATAATCAATCGGTTGCACCCGGTATCTCTCTGATGTCTCATAACTTATTAAGTACCACTTTTATAACAACTGGTTATGAATATATCAGTGCAGAAAATACAGGAAAATACTATTTTGATTTTTCATACAAAGGACTTTTTCCAATAATTGATGCCAGCATTGATTATCGTAATAGAAATGGCACTTTAATCAATAAGGACAATAGCCGTAAACCATTTACTTTTAGAGAAACAAATATTAAAATAGGGCTTAGAGTCCCTTTACAATTTGCTACAGGAAAGTATTATACCAGATTTCAATCCTCAGTAAATACAACACTTATTAATATTTCACATGATGCTACAACCCCTTACAACTTCACCAAAGGAAATAATAACAGTATTGATTACAGAATTTATGGCTACCATGTTTTAAAAAGCTGTGAACGTGATTTATACCCTAAATGGGGACAAACCATTGAATTAAATTTCCGCCATTCTCCTTTTGGAATTTTAGATTATGGGAATATTGTAAGTGCTGAATCCTATTTATACCTACCCTCTTTATTTAATCACCATGGTTTTAAATTATACGGTGGTATACAGAAAAGAACGCCAGGAAGCAGTATTTATGTTTTTTCAGATATCCTCAATTATCCGATAGGTAGCTATTTATTGGATAATGATCTGCTTTATTCTGCTATTTTCAGTTATTATTATCCTTTGCTTTACCCCGATTTTAGTCTGGGCTCATTAATGTATCTAAAACGACTGGATATGAATCTATTCTATGGCAAGGCAATAGCTTCTTTAGAAAACTCAACATCAAAAGTTCAGTCTCTCGGTGCAGAAATTAACAGTGAAATGCATATTTTAAGGTTTTTAGCGCCTATCAGCCTGGGTTATCGTTTTACTTATCTTCCGGACGAAAACAAAAAGATGCATGAAGTATTGATGAGTGTAAGCTTCTCTGGGTTTGGCCGGAAAGAAGAAAAATAAAGCATAACCTACTTCGAATATTTGCACTAAAAAGGGTTAAATTTTCTGATTTTTAAGCTTATATCATTTTGATTATCATCAGAAAAATCACTTGGTCTACTTACTTATGAGTAAATCTGCAAGCGATAGACATAAATGTTATAATGCACTATCAGCATTAATCGATTTTCTCAACTACTACTGCCGTTCCATAAGCCAAAACTTCTGTCAGGCCGTTCATAACTTCATTGGCATCGTACCGCATATTGATGATGGCATTGGCACCAATAATACTTGCATGTTGAATTAGCAATTGAAAGGCTTCTTCTCTTGCATTTTCACAAAGTTCTGTATAAATAGCACTTTTCCCTCCGAAGATAGTCATAAAACCTCCGGCAATATTCCCAATTATACTTCTTGAACGAACTGTTATACCGCGCACCAGTCCCAATTGCTTTACAATTTTATACCCTTCCAGTGATGTGCTGGTTGTGATTAATAATGATTCACTCATTTTTTTGATTTGTTTATATTTAATAACTTTACTTATTCAATATACTAGTTGGATTTTTATTCTTTAGTAATTTCCAAATTAGCAATATTCCAGCTAAAACTTCTAAAAACACCCCTTTAAGAATCATAACGTTGCCGATATTCATTTCCATAAACTGAACATGATTAATTTTCATCAGCGCACCAATAAAAACGACGATCATACCAAGAATAAAAATGCTTAAAATATATTTATTTTTCATTTAATTGATATAATAGTTTAATTTATTATGTTTAGTTTTTTATGTCTTTAAATTGAGTTCGTATTCGTTAATCCATTCTTTAACAGTTATTTTTCCGGCAAGTTCTCCAATTAGCTGATAAGGAATCTGATCAGGTTTCTTAAATCGGATACAGCCTTTTCCCATATCTAATTTTGTTTTGAAATATTTCGGGTATTCATTGATAAACCAATCCATGAGTTCTTTATTAGCATATATACCCATGTGATAAATTGTGACAAAATTCTTTTGAGAAGCAAGATTCATAAAAGGAAGGGGTAATTTGGGATTACAATGATAACCTCCTGGATACAAGCTATGTGGCACTACATAGCCTATCATTCCATAGCTTATTACTTCTTCAAATCCTTTAGGGATATTACTGAGTATTGTATTCCGTAAAAGACGAATAATTTCCTGCCTGTTTTCAGGAAGTTGTGCAATGTATTGATCTACTGTATTTGTATTTATCTGCATATAATATTTTTTAAAAATCTAAAATAAGTTTTAA
>CAIUKU010000040.1 GCA_903899825.1 uncultured Bacteroidales bacterium
AAAAAAATAAAATAATGAAAATAATTTTAACATTAACTAGTAAATTATTATTTTTTCAGTTAATACTTTATTATGATTCCTTAAAATAACAAAATAAATCCCAACTGGTAAATTCTCTGAACAAATTGAAATTACATTTTGACTGTTATAAATAATATGATTAATAATTAAAGATTTTACAGATAATCCTATACTATTATAAATGTCAAAAGAAACAAAATCAGAATTGTTAAAATGAATATTAAGTAACTCCGATTTTCGTATAGGATTTGGATAAACATAAAAAATATTGTTTTGGCTTACACTGTTTTCTTCTATTAATACTGGCAAATTCCATTTAGCAATATAATTAATAGAATCACCACCTGCCATAGTAAACCATCCACCGGCATATAAATCATTTCGATAAACAGACATTGAAAAAACTCCACCATTCATTCCACTGCCAAAGGATGACCAACCTTGCTGATTCCATTTAGTGATGTAATTAATAGAATCACCACCTGCCATTGTAAACCAACCACCATAATATAATTCATTATTAAATGACAACATGCACATTATGTTATTATCCATTGCTCCTCCGTTATTCCATGCTGCTAAATAAGTACCATCCCAAATTACTGTATTTGTACCATAGCTTATATATAATTTTCCATTAAAATTTATCATTGAAGAAGGGCTGCCACTTAAACCATTACCAACTGGTAACCAATTTGTACCATTCCACTTTGCGATATAATAGGATGGCTGACCACCCGCCATTGTAAAGCCACCACCGGCATATAGTGCGCCATTATATACTTGTAATGCACTAATAGCACCGTTAAAACCGTTGCCAACAGAAGACCAATTATTTCCATCCCATTTTGCGATTTTTGAAGAAGGATTTCCGTTTGCATTATTAAAATCACCAGCAACGTATAATTCATTATTATAAACAATCATTGACATTACTTGATTATCAACACCTCCTTGCAATGGTTCCCAGTATGTTCCATTCCACTTTGCAATGTTATTTGCAGAAATTCCACCTGCGGAAGAAAAAACACCACAAGCATAAATTCCACCTTGAAATTCTTTAATACACCTAACTAAAGTGCCATTTATTCCTGAACCTAATGAATCCCATGAAACACCATCCCACTTAGCAATATGATTTGTTTGAATTCCACTTGTACTATCGAAAAAACCGCCAACATATAATAAATCATGAATAGAATCATTACAAAAAGCCATTACGGCATTATTTGTTCCCATAACAACAGGAGACCAAATTTGAGATTTAACAATTAAAAAAGAAGATAATGTTACAGTTAATAACCAAATCCTTTTCATTTTTTTTATGTTAAAAACTAGAGATTAAAGTTGAAATAGATAAATCATTTTATAACAAATAATTTCCTAGATTCTGATCTATTTGAAGTTTTTAATACAGCAACATAGACACCTTCAGATATGTTTTTTGAAGTGAAATTTACTGAATACGTTTCTCCACTAAACGCATAGTTGTTGAATAATTCAGCAACTTTTTGTCCCATAAAGTTATAAATAGATAAATTAACCTCACCATCATCAGGAATTGAGAAATTACATAATGCTAAATCATTAGTTGGATTAGGGTATATGCTAAATTTAAAGTCTTTACTAAGGTTTAAATTGTCAACTAGTTCCTGTTTGTTTAAATTTTGACACTGTCCTATACAATCACCATGAGCAAGATGTGCTGAAAGAGCATTATTGCTTATGCAGAGAGTCTGTCCATTATGGCATACAAGAACTTTATTTTTTCCACAAGTTATATTTTCATTTA
>CAIUKU010000041.1 GCA_903899825.1 uncultured Bacteroidales bacterium
TGGTTTGCACTACAAAAATAAACAATTCCAATGCTACTAATTATTTGTTATTCAAATATTTATGAACATTAATTGTTAATAACTCTTATCCCGAACTCAGGTTACTAATTATGCTTAACTAAATTGATTATTTGATTATTTGATTATGTCTTTATTTTAGTGTTTTCTATAATGATAAAATTGCTCATAATAAGATTATTTTAAAGGAAAACTAATTACCAAAAACAATAAAGACACTCGAAATCACTAAGAAATTAAAACTTAAAAGTTTTAGTTTTCCTTGGTGATTTTCTTGTTTTTATTCTATAAAAGGATCTATGCATATAGCAGTTTATCCAATTTTTTTGTTAGGACTTTTTTTTAAATTATATATCAATTACTTTTAGTTAATGGCTTTGATTCTGACGCTTTCAGGTCTATCGACGCTGAAAGCATTGATATGCAAATGAACCTGACAGCGTCCGAAGGTTCTGTCAGCGTTAATATTCCTTAACTAAACAACATTGAATTATTTTTTCTTAATCCTTCTCCTAAAATCAAAGACATAGCTTGCATTTGTTTAACATTTATTATCTGTCAGTATTTCAAAAATTTGATTTGTTTTTCAAATCCGCAAGTCACGGGGTGACTATTTGATTGTCATGCATTTCTTATGATGAATGCTTTTGAAGTCACCCCGTGACCATCAATAAATTAACATATACCATAAGGATTAAAGCTAATTTTTCACAACTTTCTTAAAAATATTTCGTATCATTCAGTATCATATTTATAATTTAAGTTTGCGTATCTTTGCATAAACATCGCTAATGTATTTATAAAATCACAAATAGCAGTTTATCAATAACATAACTAAATGAAGATGAAGAATGAAAAATTAAATATCCTGGTTATTGATGATGACCCTGTTTATAGAAACCTCTTGCGGTCCATATTAAAAGAAAAATCCAATGTATTTGCAGCGGAAGCGCCTTCATTGGGTTTTAAAATAATGAATAATCAGTCTATTGATATTATCATCTGCGATTTTCAATTGCCTGAAATGAGCGGAATAAAGGTATTGGAAATTGTAAAGGAAGAATATCCCGGCATAGAAGTGATTATGATCAGTGCTTCAGGTGATATGGATGCTGTAATTGGTGCATTGCGAAAAGGAGCTGTGGACTTCTTCAAAAAACCTTTTACTGCTTCTGAAATTTGGTTTTCTATAGAACGTACCCGTAAATATGCAGCCATCAATGATAAACTTACTCAAATCAAAAATGAAAATAGTTTACTAAAAACAGAAGTCAGTCGTGAAATAGGACAGGCTATTGTTGGAAAATCGATTGATGTAATCAGTATTAAGCAACAAATGGAAATGGTTGCCGATACTCCCGACACTTCTGTTTTAATCATAGGAGAAAGCGGTACCGGAAAAGAACTCGTTGCCCGCGGAATTCACAACCTCAGTAAACGTAAGGACGAAATGTTCGGAGCAGTGAATATGTCAGCTGTTCCTGAGAGCTTATTCGAAAGCGAATTTTTCGGACATAAAAAAGGAAGTTTTACAGGCGCTATTGTCGACAGAGCCGGATGGTTCGAAGAAACCAACAAGGGTACCTTGTTCCTGGATGAAATTGGTGAAATGCCAATTGCTTTACAGATCAAATTATTAAGAGTCCTCGAAGATCGTAAATTCACCAAAGTAGGAACACAGCGTGAACAGGAATTTGATGTCCGCATCATTTCTGCTACCAATAAACCCCTGGACGTATTAACCGATGGTAAAAATTTCAGACTGGATCTCTTTCACCGCCTCGGTACTTTTGTGATTCATCTGCCGCCATTGCGTGATAGAAAAGGTGATATTATTGAACTGTCCAATTATTTCCTCTTGAGTCTGGCACAGAAAATGGGCAAAAAAAAGATTGTAAGTATTCACAATGATGTTTTCGATCTTTTTAACAACTATTCATTTCCGGGAAATATCAGAGAATTAAAAAATCTAATTGAAAGAGCTGTTATCGTTTGTCAGGGTAAAGAGCTTACACCAATGCACTTTACTTCTTTAAACCTTCAGAAAACGCAATTGCTGCAAAATGCCAATTCATTTGACCTCAAAGACCTTGAAAAACAAACCATACTAAAAGTCCTGCAAAAAGTTAATTTTAATAAAGCTGAAGCTGCCCGCTTGCTGAACCTCGAATGGAATGCATTGTACCGTCGCATTCAAAAATATAATATTGAATTACCCAGTGACATTACCTGAAATTTAACCAATGTATTGATATTCCGTAGTTATAAAAAAAGATATGTTAAGAAAATAAATAAGGTTTTTGATTTTTCCTTGAAAACGAAGATGCTTTCTTCGTTTTCGAAGATGTTTTTTTATGTTTTTATAGTTTTTATATTCATTTTCGAAGAAATGCTTGGAAATGAAGATTGATTTTTTTTAACATAAATAGTTTAGATAGCTAAGAAACTGTCTAAATTTATAAATTCGAAACTCAAAGGGATTAAATATTAGTTTAATCATGTTTAATATTCAAAATAAATACATTAGTTTAA
>CAIUKU010000042.1 GCA_903899825.1 uncultured Bacteroidales bacterium
CTTTTGCAATCCTCTCAAATGAGATGAAAAACCGACAAGAAAATCATTGCATTGTAATTGCAATTCATTTAACTCTTCTTTCCTCGGATATTTTCGAATATCGGAGTTTAAGGTTTTTAACTCAGGTTGAATCTCTTTAATCATATTAAACATGCTTTCAATATGGTGAACTGTCGGATTGTGTTTTAGTATTAACACAATCACATCATTCACCAATCCGGGAACTTCTTCCTTGTACAGCAAGCCGCACGGGAATTTCATAATTGGAATTTTATCCATCTTACAAATTTTAATTGTTTATATTGTTTTTCAAATTTGTTTTCTGAACTTTTTTATTTTTCATTCGGCATTTAAAATATTGCTTAGAATTTAATTTTAAACCTTACTAAATATTTTATTTATTCAAAAAAATAAATTTCCTCATTAGCACACATTCAATATGTGTCCCTAATAAGTTCTGCAAATATAAACTAATAAATTTGTATGGGAAAATAAATTAATGAAATAATTCAACAAAAACGGCAAAATACATGTTATTAAACACAAAAAACACTATTGTTTTATATTGAAATAATTATTATGAGAATGAACATGGTATTGACAATCTTTCTTGTGTTAATTTTACTTTATAAAACATCAAACATATAACACTGTTAATGAGATTAATATGCTTTACGATAGATAAAAAAAATATTTCATTTCCAATTAAAGGAGATTTTTTTTGAACTTTTAAATCAATAAAAACAGACTTTTATTAAAGCTAAAATAATAAAAAACAAAAAGTTAAATAACATTAAAAGAATATTTATTGTCAAAATACGCCGAACAATATTGATTTTTATAATCTTTTTATTTGTTTAATTATTATTTCGAATTTGCAAAATAAATTTTATATTACTCACAAACATAGCAATTAATGATCAAAGTCAGGCAGCAAACATACAACAAATAATCTATATAAAAAAAATATAGAAAATTTTCTATACAATATTTTCATTAAAGGCAATATAATTAAAAATTTCACTACATTCTTTTAATTTTATAGCTAAGGAATTAAAAATTTCGGTGCATTCCTTTAACTTTATAGACCTAGAATTAGAAATTCCAGTACACACTTTTTACTTTTATGCTCTGGAATTAAAAATTCCAGTGTATTCCATTAACTTTATAGGCATGGAACATAAAATTCCAGTGCAATCTTTTTACTTTTAGGTGTAGGAATTAAATATTCTAGTACATTCCTTTTACTTTATGGTGTAGGAATTAAAAATTCCAGTGTATTCTTTTTACTTTTAGGTGTAGGAATTACAAACTCCAGTACATTCCTTTTACTTTATGGTGCAGGAATTAAAAATTCCAATGTATTCTTTTTACTTTTAGGTGCAGGAATTAAAAATTCCAATGCTTTCTTTTTACTTTTAGGTGCAGGAATTACAAACTCCAGTGCATTCTTTTTACTTTAAGGATATGGAAATAAAATTTCAGAACAAAAAACTCTTTAATGTCTCGGAATACTCGACTATTAAAGGATTTTTGCAGGTGGAGTTAAGAAAAATCCTTAAAGAGTTTGCTTATTCAGCAAACCTTGTCAGCTTTTTTTCAAATAGTTCCTGATAGAGTCACGCAACAAAAAACTCATTAAAGACTACCTACTAGTGGCAGGTATAGAATTACCAGACTATTAAAGGATTTTTGAATTAAGAAAAGATAACTTATTCCATTAAATATCAATTAGATACCCTAATTGATTTATTTGGTAGAGATGCTATCCTTTTTGAAGCCAAATTGGATATTGCTCATTAAAAAGGTTTTTGTATCTTTGCAAAC
>CAIUKU010000043.1 GCA_903899825.1 uncultured Bacteroidales bacterium
AATAACAGTATGATAAATATCCAGTATACGCCTTTTTGTATATCAGGATCATCCAATCCTAGTTTTTCAGGAATTACTTTTACCAATGTAGGCAGGAGATCCATAGGTTTATTGGGTGGTAATGTTTGCCAGAATGGAACTATAAAAAAACGGGATGTTGCAGGCTTTACAAATATCACTTATGTTTTATTAGCTGATATGTATATAAATTCAGGAACTTATGTAAATGTGGAAGCCGGAGTTGTAATTAAAATGAATATTTATACGACTATATATGTGGATGGTGGTTTTAAAACTGATGGGACTATTGGCCAAAGAGTAGTTTTTACATCAATACAGGATGATAATGAAGGAAATCCTTTTGATTCGAATGGAGACGGAAATGCAACAACTCCTGTATCAGGTAATTGGGCTTCAATCTATTTCAGATCAACCAGTGATGATGCCTATTGTTTTTTAAACTATACTACTGTAAAATATGCAGGTTCATCTGGTATGGGGGCAGTTAACTATGAAAGTGCCGGAGGACGTCTTAAGAATTCAACCATTTCAAATTCTTCAAATTACGGTGTATTCTGTAATGGTAATTCCACAGCAATCATTGATACTGTAATTATTCAAAATTGCAGCCTCGATCCGATTGCCATGTCATTAACTTCTAATCCGATTTTTAGCAACATCACATTTGTTTCTAATTATAGTTCAGCAATAAAGATAATAGAAGGTACACTTTCAACCACAGCTACGCTAATTTCACGCAATGTAGCGGGTTTCAATAATATTGCTTACATTGTGGATCAACTTACCATTGCAAGCAATGCAAGATTAACAATCCAGCCTGATGTTGTCATTAAATTCAGAGGTTGGGGATCATATACCAACATAACTGTTTATGGAAGCCTAATTGCAAAGGGTAGTTTATTACATAAAATATATTTTACATCTTTTAAAGATGATTCTAAAGGCGGTGATTCAAACAATGATGGAAATGTAAGCTCGCCCTATAAAGGTGATTGGGGTTATAATGGTTATGCAGGTATACAATTCATTAATAACAGTATAGTATCTGATACGGTTAATTATTTAAAAAACTGTGAAATTTCTTATGCTTATGATGGTATAAGAATTGAAAATTCTCATGCAACTATTGATAGTTGCGTTATTCAACAAATTGCTACTTATGGTGCAACTGTTATTGGCTCATCAAATCCTGACATCAGTAATACCCAGTTTTATAACATTACCTATTCTCCAATTGAGCTAAGTATGTTTTCATCCCCCAGTTTTACTAATTGTGCTGCAACCAATATTGGTTATATGGCTTTATCTGTCATTCCGGAAACGTATTCACAATCAGCAACCATTCCTGTCAGAAATTTTGGAGGTTATAATAATATCAACTATTTTATGGAAGGTGTCTGTACTGTTAATTCTGGAACGACAATTACTATTCCTGCCGGAATTATTTTTAAATCGAATTATGCAAATGGATTTAATGTAAATGGACGTTTAAACATAGAGGGTACAACTTTAAACCCTGTTGTATTTACCAATGACAAGGATGATAATTTCGGAAATCCTGCTGATATGAACCAGAATGGTACTGCAACATTACCTCCAAATGGTATATGGGATGGTTGGTCTGGAAACTGGATAACTTTTAATGATGTCAGCAACGATTCCAGTTTTGTAAAAAATGTAATCTTTAGATACGGAAGTATTGGTATTTCTACATTAAGTTCTTCTCCAATAATAGATTCAGTTCAGTTTGAAAACCTTTATTATGGAGTGGATATGAATGGTGTTTCTGCACCAAAAATAGACCATTGCATTTTCCATAATCTGTTGTATTATCCAATGCAAATCTCTTTGGTTTCTTACCCTGC
>CAIUKU010000044.1 GCA_903899825.1 uncultured Bacteroidales bacterium
AATTAATAAAAGGTTTAAGTTTAATTTGTTCACAAATATAGGGATTTAAAAAGTAAATTTTTAAATTATTAAATTATTAATTTAATTCAGCATATGTCTTTCATAAAGAAAATATTTTAGATTAATAAATTTTCTTAAAATGCTCTAATAGCTCTTACACGATAAATATCAGTTTTGTCGGAATAATGTGCTGCAAAACCAGTATAAAAAGGTCGATACCATGCCTGATTAATGCTATATTCGCTGGAACTCCAATATCTGGCAGTATAATCAAAACCACCAATTAAAATACTTTTATCATACATTGCAGATAGTTCGTATATAGAAGGTAAATACCAATCATTATGACCATTTAGCACAAGACTGTCGCATATCTTTGCTGCAATACCCGGTTGACTACAAATATTCATGATAGCAGCAGTATTAGTTTGCCCAGTACCAACAACAAGTCCTGATGCACCTGTAGAGATTCCAGGACATCCCCAAACAGCACTTATTGCCTGATCGCTTGTTGACGAAATAAGTCCATGTAATCCGGTCCAGTTAATATAAAAGATGATACCACCTCCAAAAGATTGTCCAATAGTAAAAGGACTAATAGTTATAAAACTCATTTGAGCACCATAATTAGTGCCAGCAATATTAGTAGCATAAGCCCTTACATAATAAATTTCGTTGTAATTAAGACCTGTAAGACCACAACTAAAAGTATTAGTACCTGTACAATTTGAAGTATAACTATTAGCAGTAATAGTTGGATTTGGTGAATTTCCCCAGCAAATTCCACGCGAAATAATAGGCGAGCCTCCATCCGATATAATATTGCCACCACATGTAGCTGTATTTGTTGCAATATTTGTAACACTATCGGAAGTTAAAGTAGGTAAGTCTCCATAAACGCAACGAGCAGATAGTCCATTTTGCTTATTATTATTTCCTCCATTAACATCACTGTATCCATAATACATAAGCCTACACTTTGCAAAAGTTGCATTACTTTCAGTTGAACTCCACCAGTAGCCATATTCTTCTTTACTATCAAATGATCCATTACTATTTCGGTTACCCCCTGGAAGAGCAGTATAACCGGTTTCATTGGTTGCACCAACATTAGGGCTTTGCCAATGCATTGTGCCAGTTTCTTTAAGTTTGCCACCTGCCACAGGCTCAGTTCCTAAATAATTTGTTAATGTTATCCACTCAGCATCATTAGGAAAATGCCAGCCAACAGGGCATATCTTTTGAGTATCCACAACGGCATACCAATTATAAAGCTTGCCCCAAATAATATCATAATTTGAAGAATCATTATTATACCAACTATATGCGCCAGTAGTTGATAATGCCCAAGCACTTGTATCAGTAATATAATTAATTGGATTTAAATTACGGTATTTAGATGTTCTAAGATTTTCAGCCATCCATGTTTGAGTTCCTATTTGTACAATAGGATAGTTATTGTTGTCTGCATCGGTACATTCTGTAAAATTAAAATGAATGGTTTTACTGGATGTAGGAATATCTGCTACTATGGTACTATAATTACTCGAAATCCCCTTAAACAACAAGCGATCGCCAGAAGTATATGGCATATCAACAGTTGTATTTGTGCTTTTTAGATGTTGATCATTGTTTTCAACTTTACTATCACCAAGATTTAGATTTACTATTTTTACTTCGCATTGCATTGTACTTAAACTAATCAACTTTGAAGTATATAAATAGTTTTCACCACGGATATTGATAAAATATACTCCCTGCTTTAAGCCTTTTAACTGAAACTTTTGAATGCCTTGCGAAAGTTTGCTCTCAGTTTGCATTACTTCTTTGCCTGCAATATCATAAATACTTACAGTCGTATTCCCTGTTTTTTTTGCATAAAAAGATATTTCAGCTTGTCCTTGCATGGGGTTAGGAAAAACTTGAAGGTTTTCTTCATTTACGCTCGCTTCGTTAATACCATTGGGAAGCACCAAATGTAATACATCGCCGGCATGCCATATTGCAGTTGCAGGGTGTGTGAGGTTTTCTACTTTAACACTGTCCACAGTTGTGGCTGCACCTGTTGCTGCAAAGCTAATCGTATAGGTTTGCGAATAAATATTTGCAGAGGCAAAGATTGCTAAAAATAAAAATGTAATTTTTCTCATGGCTTATTTTATTAATTAACTTTTTTATTATGATTAACGATGACAAAGTATGACAAATATCATATTTATGACAAATGTATAACAAAAAAATACAATAAGTTAGAAATTAATGTAAAAAATTTTTATGTTAATGGATGGGTGAATGTATCAAGTTGGGAGCGGTGGGGAAAATAGCTTTGGAAATGTGCGTTGGGGAAAAAATATAGCGGCATATACTTACAGCTTAGAAATAATTAGGCTTGACCCAAACGATGACGAATGAATGTAGCATAGCCGGAATGACTGAATAGGCTGCTTATTATGCTATGCTAAAAATCCTAAATTTACTTGTTTTGCTAAATGCTTATTGGATGACCTGACCCGAAGCATGAGGGTCGGGGCAGGCAATGGGCATAACTGTATAGCAATAATGTGCTGACTATGAAAGGAATGTAGGCGTAGCGGAATGGAATGAGGAAGAGTGAGGGTCAAGGCTAATGGAATTAAATATATGCGGCTTTATTTTTTTTGTGGGATGGCAAGATTTCTTAAAGCTATTTTTAGGGAGGGCATTACAGATTATGGAGTGCGAAGCTACTAAATCATCTTGTATTACAATAAAGCAGGGTATTTGATATGCTAATACTTCTATATCATCTCATATTACTCAAAAGCTCATTGACTGAAGGCTCGTGTTGCGATAGCAACGCACCAAAGGCAATGGGCTTTAACTATATATCATAATACGCTGCGTATGACTTCTAAATCTTCAAAATCAATAAATAATACCTATTTAAAGCTGGCGAGAGACAGCGTTAAAACTAAAAATACTAAGTATGCGAATTGTTGCATGCCCGCTGGACGCAATGGAGAAAACATATTGCGTAATAACAACGAAAAATCTATCATCAACACTGCAGGAATTTAATGGAAGCAATGTGTTTTCGACATCTTGGCCAGTGGGAATCGTCATGCAACAAATGAAACTAAAATTACGAATCAATAAAAATAAACTTCTTATGTGAAACATACCTTGCAGGCGAGAGCCTGCCGCAGACCCGATAGGGGCTGGCTAAATCCTCTCATAGATATTTTGCATAATACTACTATAGGACGCTGATAAAATAGTATAATCCTTAGAAAATAAGCGTACTATAGTGCCGTGTTATGTAAAATAGCGTTGACTCAAACTACTAACATCACAAATCTGACAACCCAACAAAAGCATGGCTGAAATCTTGTGGGGGCAAATTGGAAAAAGATGAAGGGTGTGCTTGTAGTTGGGGTGATTTCTGAAATAGTAAAATAAAATAAAAAAATATTTTATATGCTATGTGCTTTAGAAAATGCAACTTCAAAAGAGTGCCCTTCTCGCATATACTCTTTAATTCTAGATCCGATACATTCAAATACATATTTATTCTCAGTTTCCGCAAAAACAAAGCAAAATTTAATATATGTAATTTTTTCATCTATTACATCTATCATAAGCCCTGTTTTAGAACGTTCAGAATGATCTTTTATTTTTCGAGGGAAGTTACCTCCATTAAATAATATTACAGTATCTCCTATGTAACAATGCAAACACTTATCGTATGTTATTTCATTAATAGTTGTTGTAAGTAATTTTTTATTATACCATATAATAAATTCAGGCTTACCAACTTCAATTATATCAAGATTGTTGTCCTGGATTTCATATTTGCCATTATCACTTAACAGGCTGTTTAATAGTAAGAAATCTTTTTTCTTGGAATTTTCAGCAAATTGTTTAATTATTGCATTCTTTTTTTTTATTAATGTATCCATATTTCCTAATTTTTGTACCATTAAAAAAAACAACTATTTGTTAC
>CAIUKU010000045.1 GCA_903899825.1 uncultured Bacteroidales bacterium
ATGCACAACAGAAAAGAACAAAACCCACTTTAAAGGCTTTTGTTCACAAAAAAATATGAATTTTGTATTTCACTCACTTAGTTGCAAAGATAAGAAAAATGATATTGAATTATTTCATATTGAAATATATCATTCCCTAATGGAAATTATCATGACTAAAATATAAAAGTTTGAATTTTTGGAATTTTTAAATTATAGGTTCTATCAATCATAACTTAACCTGCTGTCAGCTGTAATAGGTATTTTATTTCCTAAAAACTTTGGCTTTTTGTGGATTATTAATTCAGTTACTGCTTTAACATTGGCCATCAGTTCTCTGAATTTTAAATAATTGATTGCTGAATACTTTCGTTTATCAGCACTGATTCCAAAGGCATTTAGTCCTTTGCTTCTTGCCAGAAAAACAGCCCTCGGCAAATGAAATGCCTGGGTCACAATAATTACATCATTCACTTCAAACACTTCTTTTGCCCTCAAAATAGAACTGTAAGAATCAAAACCGGCATGATCCAGAAAGATATCTTCAATTTGGATGCCTTTGCTAAGCAGGTAGTTTTTCATACTGTTTACTTCATCATAATTAATCTGTCCATGATCTCCGCTTAACAAAAAACGCTTGATTTTTTTGCTTTTATAAAGTTCAATAGCAACATCCATTCGATCCTGCAGAAAATCAGAAGGATAACCAGATTTTGAAACATGAGCACCTAATACAAGTGCAGTATAGCATTCAGGTACAGCTTCAATATTAGTATAAATATACTTTTGACTATTTAGATTTACAATAAAATGTATAATAAGAATTATTGCTACTAGGCCTATACAACATAAAGCAAAATATTTCAGTTTTTTTATCTGTTTATTTTTTATTAAATAACTGAAATGCATAGTGCTAAATTTATTATATTTATTAATCCTGTTCAAATTTTACTTTCACCTCTGGCGAGACCAAATAAGCAAACTCGTTTGTGTCTCGCCTATGGAGAGATGATTCGTTTCATTTTTATTTAAACCTACTTCTTTTAATATTAAAAAAAAGACTGTCAATAATTTGGCAGTCTTTTCATAATCATTTTTTTATTAATTAATTTGTTCTTCCGGGATAGACTTTAATGGCTTCTTCCAAACATTTCATCGAAGCTTTCAAATCAGCTACTTTTAATACATAACTTATTCTTACTTCATCGGTACCCTTTCCTTTGGTTGAATAAAAACCAGTAGCAGGAGCTAACATTACAGTTTCATTATTGTATTCAAAATCTTCCAATAACCATTGACAGAACTTGTCAGCATTATCGATCGGGAGACGGGCAACTGCATAAAAAGCACCTTTTGGTTTCGGGCAAAAACAGCCTTCCATCTTATTAATTGCTTCCACAACCACATCGCGGCGGCTTACATATTCTTTAATTACTTCGTCAAAATAAGACTGAGGTGTATCACAAGCCGCTTCTGATAATATCTGACCAAAAGTTGGCGGACTCAAACGTGCCTGAGCAAATTTCATAGCAGTAGTCATAACTGCTTTATTCTTTGATATAAAGCAACCGATACGAACACCACAAGCACTGTATCTTTTTGAAACAGAATCAAGTAATATAACATTTTCTTCAATGCCTTCAAGATTCATGGCCGAAAAATGTTCATTTCCATCATAACAAAATTCCCGATAGACTTCATCTGACATGAGATACAAATCATGTTTTTTCACTATTTCTTTTAATGATTGTAATTCTTCTTTTGAATACAAATACCCTGTAGGGTTATTTGGATTACAAATCATGATGGCCTTGGTTTTTGGAGTAATGAGTTTTTCAAATTCTTCCATAGGAGGCAATGCAAAGCCATTGTCTATATTAGAAACTATAGGTTTTACTATTACACCAGCTTCTGTGGCAAAACCATTGTAATTGGCATAAAAAGGTTCTGGTATAATTATTTCATCTCCGGGATCCATGCAAACCATAAATGCAAAGATAATCCCTTCAGAACCACCATTGGTTACAATAATATCATTTTCGTTGATATTGATATTACATTTATTATAATATTCAACCAATTTTTTCCGATACGAAAGTATTCCTGCAGAATGACTATATTCAACAACTTTGATATTTGTATTTTTAAGAACGTTCATAGCACCTTCTGGCGTTTCAATATCTGGTTGGCCAATATTTAAATGATATACTTTACGACCTCTTTTTTTGGCCTCATCAGAAAAAGGAACTAATTTTCTGATAGGTGATTCTGGCATACTTTTACCTTTTGAAGAAATTTTTGGCATAATGGGTTAATTTTTTTATATAAATAATTAAAAATCCCGTTGAAGAATTTCAACGGGATTTGAATAAAATAAATTACGTATTTTTTAGTGACTTACTGGAGTAGTACCAGGAGTAACTGTTTTTTCCGGCATTTGCTCAGCAGGTTTTGGTTCAATTTTACCTGCAATTTGCAAAATAACTCTGTCAGTTTTAGCATTTGACATTACAGTTATTTGTTTGCTAATCACACCAATACGGTTTGTGTCGTATTTAACCTTTATTGTACCTTCTTTTCCTGGCATAATTGGCTCTCTTTCCCAACTTGGAACGGTACATCCACAGGAAGAAACCACATTTGATAAAATCAATGGCTCTTTACCAATGTTTTTGAATTTGAATTCACAATTACCATCAGCACCTTGAATAATTGTTCCATAATCGTGTACAGATTTTACAAATTTAATATCCGGTGCATTTGGATTTTGTGGAACAGCAGCGTCCTGAGCATTAATTGTTGTAATAGCAATTGCAAACATAATGATTGAAAAGAATACTTTTTTCATTTTTTTAGTTTTTAACGTTTTTGAATGAAGTGAATTAAAGTTATAAATTTAGATTACAAAATTATACATAAATTGAATATAAACATAAATTTTAATAACATTTTTTTAA
>CAIUKU010000046.1 GCA_903899825.1 uncultured Bacteroidales bacterium
CTAAAAAAATGTATAGATATTTATTTGCATAATCAAGGAAAAATATATTTGTTTAAATAATTCGAAAATAAAATAAACAAAAAAAAGATAAAAAGAGTGGATAGTGAATTTCTAATCCATTTTATCGATGATTTTTTTAAAATCGACAACTGAGGTTATTTTTTGTATGTTCAGAGGAAGAAGTTCATGGTAAGAATTTAACTGTTTGCCGGCAACAAATATGGTTTGATGAGAAAATAAAACAGCTAATTTTGATAAATACATTTTCACTTCAGCTTCATGTTGTGGTAAATTGATACATGTAAATAAATAATCCGGATTTTTTATGCTGACAATATCTTTTAAATCCAAAATAGGAATAGATTGACCTAAGTAAACAATTTTATGTCCGTTTTTACGAATAATATACCTGAAAAAAAGCAACTCAATCTCATGAAACTCATCCTTAGGCAAAAACATTACAAAAAGTTTAGAGTTTATATCGGGTTGAAAAAAGAGTCCGTCGATAGCAACAATCAATTTTTGTCTAAGAATATTCATTACAAAACGTTCGTGAGCTGAATTTATATTGCCTGTTTGCCATAATAAACCCAAACGTTCCATGAAAGGAAAAATAACTTCAATGATTGTATTTTCAAAACCTTTATCCAGCGTTGCATTTGAAAGAATGAAATTAAATTTTTTATCATCCAGATCGGTCATAGCAACAACCAACTGATCAATAAATGAGTTGGAAGCAAACGGATTATGATACGTTTCAACAATTTTTTCATTCAATTCTTCATATGAAAGTCCTGATAATGAAGATATTTTTAATCCAAATCTAACCAGAGATGCAACATTCATCAGTTTTTTCAAATCCATATCAGTATAAAAGCGAATATTGGTAGAAGTTCTATGAGGATTTACTATATCATATCTCTTCTCCCAAATTCTAATGGTATGCGCTTTAATACCGGTAAGTTTTTCGAGATCTTTTATTGAATATTGAATCATTGTAATGGTTTTACCCTTTAAGTAGTTATCAAAAAACAATATAAATAAAAAAAAGTTTTGTAAATCAAAAAAAAACTTATATTTAGAATACTTATAAATTAGCAAAAATGAAGTTTTTAAGAAATTAAAGAAAATTTGTTGTAATTTTGAGGAATTGGTATTTTAATACCTTAAAAAAGCAGGACATGAAAAAACTGATTCAAAAATTTTTACCACCGGATAAATGGAAATTACCGGTTATTTTGGCTTTAGCAATTTTTTTTGGATTTAGTGCTTATGTTATTTATATCTCAAAATTCACCTCCTACTTGGGTGAATCATCCGAAACCTGTGTAAATTGTCATATAATGACCCCACAATACGATACATGGCGACATAGTTCCCATCATCTTTATGCCAGTTGTAATGATTGTCATGTTCCACATAATAATATTATAAACAAATATTATTTCAAAGCAAAAGATGGAATGCGACATGCAGCCATATTTACCTTAAGGGGAGAGTCGCAGGTTATTCAAATTAAAGAAGCTAGTAAGGAAGTTGTTCAGGAAAACTGTGAACGTTGCCACCAGCATTTATTGAATAAAGATAAAATTGCTGCCATTACCGGATCTCAATTTACTGAAGAGCAGGAAGAAGAAAAGCATTGTTGGGACTGTCACAGAGAAGTACCTCATGGTAGGGTTAACAGTCTTTCGAGTACCCCAAATGCAAGGGTTCCATTACTTGAAAGTCCTGTTCCTAAATGGTTGCAAGAAGTATTAAAAAAAGAAAACCTGAATAAATAATCAAATAATCAATAAAATGAAAGCAATTACACTGATCATCAAAGAAAAGCCATGGATTGGATGGGCTTTGTTTTTTTCAACCATACTTATCGTATTTCTTTTGGGTTTATTGGCTTCTTCTGTAATTGAAAGAAGAGCAGAGGCAGTTTATGCCTACAAACCCAGCAAAGAAATTTCTCAAACGGAGCCCCGCAATACTATTTGGGGTGAAAATTATCCACGTGAATATGAGTCTTACCTAAAAACAGCTGATACCTCCTTCAGGAGTCAATACAACGGCAATGCATTGATTGATGCACTTGAACTTGATCCAAAAATGGTTATTTTGTGGGCAGGTTATCCGTTTTCAAAAGATTATAATCAGCCCAGAGGACATTATTATGCGATAGATGATATAAGGAAAACATTAAGAACCGAAGCGCCTATGACTCCTGAAGCCGGGAAATTACCAAATACATGCTGGGCTTGTAAAAGTCCGGATGTTCCCCGCATGATGAATAAAACAGGGATTGCTGATTTTTATAAAGGAAACTGGGCATCAAAAGGAGCTGAAATCGCAAACTTTATCGGATGTGCTGATTGCCATGATGCCAAAACCATGAATTTACGTATCTCCCGACCAGCATTGATAGAAGCTTTTGAAAGACAAGGAATTGATGTAAAAAAATCATCTCAGCAAGAAATGCGATCTTTGGTTTGTGCACAATGTCATGTAGAATATTATTTTCAAGGTGAAGATAAATACCTGACTTTCCCCTGGGACAAAGGCATGAATGTGGATTCCATTGAAAAGTACTACGATAGTTATGAGTTTAGTGACTGGAAACATGCATTGAGCCGGACCCCAATGATTAAAGCTCAGCATCCTGATTTTGAAGTATTTAAAATGGGTATTCATGCGCAAAGAGGCCTGGCTTGTGCCGATTGTCACATGCCGTATCGTAGTGAAGGTGGCGTAAAATTCACCGATCATCACATTCAGAGTCCTTTGAATAACATTGCAAACACTTGTCAGATTTGCCATCGGGAGAGTGAAGAAACACTCAAAAACAACGTATATGAACGCCAGCGAAAAGTTCATCAGACCAAAGATAAAGCAGAAGAATTATTGGTGAAAGCTCATATTGAAGCCAAAGCAGCCTGGGATGCAGGAGCTTCAGAAAATGAAATGAAACCGGTTCTAATCCTTATCCGCCATGCACAATGGCGTTGGGATTTTTCTGTAGCAGGACATGGCAATGCTTTTCATGCACCTATCGAAATATTAAGAATATTAGGCACTTCTATTGATTTATCACAAGAAGCAAGAATATTAACCAGCAGGATATTAGCGTCACATGGTATAAACAAACCAGTGGATTATCCTGATATTTCTACTAAATCAAAAGCTCAAAAATTTATAGGTTTAGATATTGAAAATTTAAAAAAGGAAAAACAAGTATTCTTAAATAAAATTGTCCCTGAATGGATACAGAAAGCTAAAGAAAGAGAAGCAAAATACAATTTTAAAACTTTGTAAACAAGTAGTTATCAAAATAAAATTGCTTATTTAAATATTATAAAAGCATCCGGTTTTTGGATGCTTTTTTAATAATTATTCAGTTGTGATAAGCTAAATTGATTTTGGGTTTTCTCAAATAAATCTATAAGTTCAACAATTACTCCTTTTGACTAAAATAAAGGAAAAATATTTTTCTGAAAAACTGAAAAATAAAATGAATATTTATTACCTTCGCTTCAAACAATGCCAATGGACAACTACAAGCAAAAAAATACGATTAAAAACTGGGCTGAAGACGACCGTCCCCGTGAAAAGCTTATGATCAAGGGTAAAGCAGCCCTGAGTGATGCAGAACTCATAGCTATTCTTATAAGTTCAGGAAATACCGAAGAATCAGCTGTGGAATTATCGAAACGTATTTTAAAAACAGCCAATGATAACCTGATAGAACTATCAAAATTAAGCATCAGTGATCTGGTAAAAAATTTCAAAGGCATTGGTGAAGCCAAAGCTATCAGCATTATAGCTGCGCTGGAATTAGGCAACCGCAGAAGAAGTGCAGAAGTAATTGAAAAAAAGAAAATAAATTCAAGCAAAGATGCGTTTGAATTAATACAGGGAATGGTTTCCGATTGTTTGTATGAAGAATTCTGGATCATCATGCTTAACAAAGCCAACAAAGTTATAAAATACGAATGCATCAGCGAAGGTGGTATTACAGGTACAGTAGCTGATCCAAAAAAAATATTCAAAATTGCATTAGAAAATAATGCGACTTCGCTGATATTATGCCATAATCATCCTTCGGGTAATTTAAAACCCAGTGAAGCCGATATTAAATTAACCAAAAAAATGAAAGAAGCAGGCTTGTTTATTGAAATAACAGTAATCGACCATATAATAATCGGCGATGATAAATATTATAGCTTTGCTGATGAAGGAATGTTGTGAAGTTCATCAAGTTCATCAAGTTTATAAAGCTCATAAAGTTTGTAAAGTTCATAAAGTTTATAAAGTAAAAAGATATTGCTTTGTTTGTGATCAAAGATTATCTTAAATTTATTAACGACTAATAACCTAATATGCAAATGCTGATTTATACTACAAAAATATGCAACCGCATTCGATATACTTTTAATCTCTTTTTTGGGGAACTCATGGGTATTGATATATTATTTACAATGAATGCAGAAGCGTTTATTGCGCATAAGGGTATAAAAATCAATTATTCAGAACAAGCTTTCGGAGATGAAATCTTTTTTTGCTCTTCCAATCTGTTGTTCGAAACAAATATTTATGAACAGGAATTAAAATTTATTGATTATGATGACAATGCTGCATTTTTCCCGGTATTCAATAAGAAATCCTGTTTGCCTTTTGATCCTTTTGCAGCTTCTTTCTATCTTGTAAGCCGTTATGAAGAGTATTTGCCTTATATCAGGGATCAACATGGCAGATTCAGTGCCGACCAGAGTATAGCCTATCAACATTATTTCCTTAAAAAGCCCTTGATTAATATTTGGGCAATGAAAATTGCATCTATAATTAAAAAACATCATCCTGATTTCAATACAGCAGACAGACAATTCAGGTTTATACCAACCATAGATATTGATTGTGCTTATGCTTATAAGCTTAAAGGTATCATTCGCTCAATAGGAGGATATTTAAAATCATTTCGCAATTTTGAAATTAAAGAAATGATTGAAAGAACTAAAGTATTAAGTGGTTTAGGAAAAGACCATTTTGATACGTATGAATTTCAATTCGAAATGCAGGAAAAATACAAGCTGCATCCTATCTATTTTATTCTTTTTGCAGGGTATGGAAATTTTGATAAAAATATACCCGTGAACAATCGCAAATTTCAGTCCTTAATAAAAATGCTGGATGATGAAGCAGAACTTGGGATTCATCCTTCTTTTGCATCCAATGAAAATACAAAAACGTTAAAGCATGAAATAGAATCTCTTTCAAAAGTACTCAACCGCCAGATTACCAAAAGCCGTCAGCATTTTCTTAAAATAGATTTGCCTCACACCTATCGGAATTTACTGGATTTGGATATTACAGATGATTATACGATGGGCTATGCTTCTGAGACAGGTTTTAGGGCAAGTATTTGCGATTCTTTCAATTTTTATGACTTAGAATTAGACATTGAAACAAATTTACGGATACATCCTTTTGCTTTTATGGAAGGCACCCTGAGGGATTATCTGAATATACATGCCGATAAAGCCTTGAATCATATCAAACCCTTAATTGATGAAGTAAAATCAGTAAATGGGTGTTTTATATGTCTATGGCACAACGAATCACTGAGTAATCAACGCCGATGGATTGGCTGGCGGGAAGTTTATGAAGAAATGATTAAATATGCAGTAAAATAAAATGATACAATATCTTCAGCACAACAGTATCAATAAGGAAAAATGGGACGAATGTATTGATAAATCTATCAATGGCTATGCCTATGTATATAGCTGGTACTTAGATGCTGTTTATAAAAACTGGAGTGCATTGGTTTTGAATGACTATGAAGCTGTTTTTCCAATGGCTTTGAAATCAAAATTCAACATAAATTTTCTTTACCAGCCATTCTTTACAAGATATTTTGGCGTTTTTGCAAAAACTGCCATTCATGAAAACATGGTAAATGATTTTTTTGATGCTATCCCCCAAAAAATTAAGTTTATTGAATTCAATATTCATGAAAGCAATCCTTTTTATCGTGCTGATTATCAAAATAAAGAACGATTTTTTCAGCTGATTGACTTAAAACAAACCTACGAAAATATTAAGAAGGATTATAAAGGCGATGCACTGCGAAATATTAAGAAAGCAGAAAAAAACAATTTAAAGATTATAGATAACGTTGAACCTGAACTAATCGTAGCATTATTTAAGCAAAACAAAGGCAAACAGTTAAAAGAAATCCTTTCAAAAGATTATTTATCTTTACTGGAAATAATGAATGCTGCCAACCGCCATCAATTTGGTACATCCATCGGCATTTGCAATGCAAACAATGCATTCATTGCAGCCGCCTTTTTCATTCGAACAAACAATCGGATATTGTTTTTGAAAGGCAGTGCAAATGCAGAAGGAAAATCTTCTGGTGCAATGTATTTAATTATAGATGTTATGCTTAAAACCTATGCTCAGAAAGCAGAAAGTTTTGATTTTGGTGGTTCGTCTATAGAAAGTATTGCTAATTTTAATCATAACTTTGGTGGAAAAAATTATGTATATTTGCAAGTGAAAAAAAATAATTTACCTTATTTTATAAAATTGATAAGTAGTAAAAAATAAAACTCAATATTATGGCAAACATATTAGGCAATCACAATTCTCTTTTCAATCAGTTTATTGCTGAAGTCAGAGACGAAAAAATCCAGAAAGACAGTATGCGTTTTCGTAAAAACATGGAAAGATTGGGCGAAATTTTTGCTTATGAATTAAGTAAAAAGCTGAAATATGAAGCTAAAGAAGTAGTTACATCACTCGGTATTGCAGAAGTTCAACTACTTACAGCACAACCTGTAATCGCTTCTATCTTAAGAGCCGGATTACCATTTCATTATGGTTTGCTCAATTATTTCGATCAGGCAGAAAATGCTTTTATTTCAGCCTACCGTAAACATGATAAAAAAGGTAATTTTGATATACAAATTGAATATTTATCCTGTCCTGATTTAACTGATAAAGTACTGATACTTGCCGATCCAATGCTGGCCACGGGTGCATCTATGGTAAAAACTTACAAAGAACTCATTACACATGGTAAACCAAGTCATACTTATTTTGTGTCAGTTTTGGCAAGTGCAGAGGGTATAGACTATGTACATAAGCACCTGTCAAATACAGAGGTATCGATATGGGTTGGGGCTGTAGATGATGAATTAACCGCACAGGCTTATATTGTTCCCGGTCTGGGAGATGCAGGCGATTTGGCATTTGGAAATAAGGTACAGTTTTAGTTTTTAAACCAAAAATGCTTTGCCATGAAGATGTTAATCGTTGAAAATGTTAAGATTTCTCTTGAATCTATCCGGAGTCATTTAACGAGAACCATACTTACTGTACTTATTATTGCATTTGGTATTATGGCATTGGTTGGTATTTTAACTGCTATTGATTCCTTAAAATCGAGTATTACCCAGAGTTTTTCTCAAATGGGCGCCAATACCTTTACCATCCGGAATCGTGCCATGCAGATACAAATGGGAGATGGAAGACGGGCAAAACGTTACAAAGAAATTACATTTGATGAAGCACAGCTTTTTAAAGAAACCTACAAATTTCCGGTCTTTACATCTATATCCACCTTTGCAACCCATACAGCAACTGTAAAATTTTCAAGCGAAAAAACCAATCCCAACATTGGCGTTATAGGTGCCGACGAAAGCTATATTGTTACCTCCGGAAATGAAATTGAAAAAGGAAGAAATTTTACACTTTCCGAAGTAAATTTCGGATCAAGCGTTGCCATTATTGGCGATGAACTTTCAAAATCAATTTTTAAAAAAAACGAATACCCTATCAATCAGATTATTTCAATAGGCCCGGGCAAATACAGGGTAATTGGTGTTTTAAAATCAAAAGGCAGCAGCATGGGATTCAGCGGTGATAAGAATTGTATTTTACCTATTACCAATGTCCGCCAGTATTTTCCCCGTCCCAATATGTCATTCAGCATTAGTATTTTAGTTAAAGACCCTGAGAAAATGGATGCTGCCATTGATGAAGCTGTAGGCCTTTTCAGAGTCATTCGCGATGTTAACATCGGTGATGATAATAATTTTGATGCTTCCAAAAGCGATAATATGGCAAAATCGTTTATCGAAAATATGAAATTTGTAACCATGGCAGCTTCAATTATCGGCATCATCACCTTATTGGGTGCAGCCATCGGATTGATGAATATTATGCTGGTTTCGGTAAGTGAACGTACCAGGGAAATCGGCATCAGGAAGTCAATGGGAGCTACCAAAAGCTTAATTAAAAATCAATTTCTGGTTGAAGCTGTTGTTATTGGACAAATGGGTGGTTTGCTTGGTGTGATTTTGGGTATTTTAGTAGGCAATGCAGTATCCTTAGCCATCGGAAGCAGTTTTATCATTCCCTGGATTTGGATTATCAGTGGTATTGTTTTGTGCTTTTTTGTAGGATTGGTTTCAGGTATTTATCCTGCTGTTAAAGCAGCCAATCTCGACCCTATTGAATCGCTGAGGTATGAATAAATATAACTTATGCGATCAAGGCTTAGATTTTTTTTGCCACAAACCTGACAGCCGGCAGGCCGGGGCAGCAAGCCACCAAGAATCAATTATTATACTTTCCAATATTTTCTAAATTAATTTCATTAGTGTCCGATGAAAATATGTAGATTCTTCGCTTCGCTACTAATGAGATATTTTTACAACTATCATATTTTCAAAAATTTACTAAGACATGGTTTAGCGTAGCGTCCCGCTACGCTAAGGCAGAATAATTATAATGTCTGACTTGTCAATTTTTATTTATTTTGTTTTTTTTTCTTGATAAAAAAGAACGAAAAAATCAAGGCCCAACTTCGTATTCAACTTCCTCATTACATAAAGGACTACACAAAGTTTGAGATCTCACTGAAGATACTGCGTTAATAAGCATAAATCAGCGTGCAATTTTTTCTGATAATGCCAAGTTTATATAAAAATCATATTTTCAGTAAGTTACTATGACCATGCTTCGTAAAGTTTTTTCAAATTAATCATTTGTCATTAGTAACGTTTGTGAAGAATCTGTTTAATAGAATGTTTTCTGTCATTAGTAACGAAGTGAGAAATCTCAATAATATTAATTTGTAAAAGTTTATCGGACAAAAGTGAATTAATTTAATTAATTTGTGACTTTGTGGCTTTGTGGCAATAGTTTTTTATTCTTTTCTTTTTTCCTGATGAAATACCCATCCGCTAATGAAACATTTATAAACAATCTTTCATGGGTATTCAATGTGTACCTTTAAATAATATAATATTCAACACATAATAAAAAAAAAAGATCTGGCTAAAAGAACGCCTGATCTCAAATTATACCATTTTACTATTGAACTAATTTATACATCTTTCTGGTATTATTTACGTAACAAAACAAGCGTAAAATAGCGTTGACCTTACAGTAAGCATTACAGTAGTAGCAAATGATATTATATTTTCATTTTCAGATGAATGCTGACTTTAGGAAATATTTAAAATAAAAGTTTGCAAATTCACCAAAAAATAGTAATTTTGCAGCCTGAATTTTATAAAAACAGTTTAACAATCTAATAAACAAAAGTTTATGCCAGTAAGAATGAGATTACAAAGACATGGTAAAAAAGGAAATCCTTTTTATCATATTGTAATAGCGGATGGTCGTGCACCTCGAGATGGAAAATTCATTGAGAAAATTGGTACTTACAACCCTATTACCAAACCAGCTGAAATCGTTTTAAATATCGACAAAGCAATCAAATGGTTAAACAACGGAGCTCAACCCAGTGATACTGTAAGAGCCGTATTATCTTTTAAAGGTGTTTTGTATAAAAACCATCTTATAAAAGGAATTGCAAAAGGAGCTTTAACACAGGAACAAGCTGACGTTAAATTCAATGAATGGGTAGCTGCAAAAGAAGCTAAACTTTCAGGATCAAAAACAGCTGAAAAACTTGCCTCTAAAGAAGATTTGAAAAAACGTTTAGAAGCAGAAACCAAAGTGAATGAAGCCAAAGCTGCAGCCATTGCCGACAAAAAAGCAAAAGCCATAGCAGCCCTTAAAAAAGCTGAAGAGAAGGAAGAAGCAGTTGCTGAAGTTACTGAAGAAGTAACCGAAGAAACTACTACCACTGAAGATAATGCAGATCAAACTGCAGACTAATTTTTTTCATAATAAATTGTTTAGTTTGGAGCCGGAATTATATTCCGGCTCTTTTTTTTTGCCTTCATCATTTCCATATTTAATAAAAACCAAAAGGATAAGCTCTCCCCAAATTTTAGCAGTAGAAGTTGGCTGTTCTGAAAAACTGTATACAATAGGATCAATCACCTTAGAAAAAAAAGCTTTGAGAATATAATAAAATATTTGCTGAAAAGTTAACATAGTTGTGAAAAGGAAGGTTATTAATAAAATGTTTTGATTCAAATAAGAGAAACGTTCCCAGCTGGTGTTATTCTTTTTCAAGCCGGAATATTCTTTTCATTATTATTTTTCTTCTTTTCTTTATAAAGATATATATCAATAAAAACGAATGTTGCAATAAGAAGATTACCAATTATATAAGGTAATGTATCCAAATTAAGAATCAGTATGCCATAGATAATAGTTACTATCCAAATAACAAGAAGATTTAGATTAAAGATGCCAGTAAATATATAGAAAAAGTTATTTTTAAAGTGATTATTTTTGTTCTTAATGTATAGGGAAACCCTTAAAAGAATTAGTAATATACCAATACCGTTTGCTGTCAAAATATTTAATATGAAAAATCCACCTATATTTAATAGTGCAAGTGGTCCTGGGTCAATTAAAAAATATTTAAAAATTGCAAACGTAGTCCAAATATTTATTAGAACAAAGGATAAAGTCGTGTATTTAAAATATCGTTCTTTCATACTATAAAGCTAATATTTCTCGAAGTCAACTAAGTCAGTTTTTTACTTTTTTTATTTTGAGGTCTGAGTTATTCTTATTCATTGTCTTCTAATATTTCGGGCTGATTATTGTCACGTATTTGGTTTCTGGGGTTTTCATCACTAGCTGGTAACGTAGGAAGCTAAATTCAGGGGCGGATTGCGGGCGATTTCCTGTCAAGCCAAAATGCAGCCTGAGTGGAAAGATGCACACCGAAAACCACTGCTGCCGCACTTGACGGGTAGCTGAAGTTACAGCCAGTATTTCTTTATTTGATTTCATATATTTCCTTTGCATTTTTCCACATTATCGTGTCTGCAATCTCATATGCATCATTTTCAGTTATCCATTTGTCATCAACTAATTCTGAAAGTGCTTTTGAAATCCCTTTTCTCGCTATTTTTGCATGACCAATCAAGTTCTCAATATACAAATCATCACCACCAAAAACCATAATCTTATTAATTGGAGAAGTCACAATATATTTTTTTAAAAAGTCAATTGATGCAATTGGATTGCATGTCCATGACCAGCACATATCAATTATTGCATTTGAATAATGTTTGGTCAATGAAATCATTGGCTCGTAATAAGGATATGAAATGTGGAAGAATATAAATTTAGTATCAGGGCTCAATCGACAAAGGTTTGCACAATCAGAAGGATTAAACATTATATTTTCAAGGTTCATGAAATTATTCATTGCCTGATGCCCTGTGTGAAATTTTACAGGTAATTTGTTTTTTGTTGCTAAATCTATGACATACCAGAACAAGAAATCTTGCAATGTTTTTTCTTCTGTTTCACTTAACTTCTTGCCTTCAACTTTCTTTGAAAATATTGGATTGGCTATTTCAATATTAGTTTTATTGAAATCTAATCGCCTGAAATATGCAATTCCAATCTTTACACCTACAGCATTATCAGCATATTTGCCAAACCACCAATTAATAATTTCCAGCCAGTCGCTTAACTCGGTAATTTGAGGAATAATATTTTCATTTAGCCTTTCAAAGTCCATTCTTATCATTCCCATTGCATCAATGTCTTGATATAAAAGGCTTGGCAATTCTGTTTCTTTAAAGGGGCGTCCTGGTGGATTTACAATACATCCTTTAATATTTGCTCGTTTCAGCGTTTCCTTATAAAAACCTTCTTTTCTGTAGCTAACATATTTCTCTTGCAATTCAAGGATTGATTTTTCCTGCAATTCAGAAATACCATATAAATCGTTGATTGTATGTTGAAATACCTGTCCGTATCCCGTATATTTGATTTGATTCCAATAAGGTTGAATAATTCTCCACTTATCAAGTGGCAGGATTTTTTGAGATGAAATAAGTTCTATTTCTTTTTGTGACATTCCTGATGATACAAAATCAAATTTCGTATACTACAGTACTCCCCTTTGTTAGGACAGAAAAGTTAATGATGTTGTTATTGTCTTGATGTTGAGACGGGTAATAACTCGGAGAGTTATTCTTGGATCGACATCTTTCTTTTTTTGGTTCTTTTTTTCTTTGTTCA
>CAIUKU010000047.1 GCA_903899825.1 uncultured Bacteroidales bacterium
GCTTGCATAAGGTTGGTATTGGTAAGCGAAGCAACATCACTCACCGATACTCGTTGAGCAGAACCTGTTAAATCACTTTTTTTCATTGTACCATAACCAATGGCCACAACCTCATTAAGTCCAATGGCAGCATCGGTAAGTTTCACATTGATTTTTGCTTGTCCTTTTATTACGACTTCTTGAGTCTTCATCCCCACAAATGAAAATTGCAGAATAGCGCTTTCTGGAACACTTTGTAATGAGAAGTTTCCATTTATATCCGTAATTGTACCGATATTTGTTCCTTTAACAACCACTGATACGCCAGGAAGAGACACCTCGTATGAGTCTTTAACTTGTCCAGATATGGATTTTGTAGTCTGAGAATAAGATTCTGAAGCTACAGCTCCAAAAAATAAAAATAGAAGAATAACTAATAATAGTTTCAATTTCAATAATGCCTTTAACGCACTCGGAAATGAAATTTTAAGAGAAGGAGTCCACAATTTTTTTTTCATACATTTAACTTGATAATGATTAACTTAGTGCCAAGAATTATTTTGACGTTTCTTATTCTTAAAAAATATTTACATATTTAATTTATTAGCATGCTCTTTTAAATCTTAAAACTTACAAATTCACCATTCAATTTAAGGCTATTCTTTGAATGATAAATTAAATTTTATTCTATCTAAAAATAGATAATCAAACTGTTATAAGGTTTACAGTTATGAAATAATTTTCCACTACTCAAAAGCAAAATTTTAACATAATGATTATAAAAAACAGCAAGCCGAATTAATTTTCAACTTGCTGAATTTTCACCAATAACATTGTGTAATTAAAAGTTTGTGCTACAAAGTCATTCTCTATTTTTCGTATAATGTAACCTGTTGGTTGTCAATTTTAAATGAAACAGGGGAAGTAAGCGCTATAAAATTGAGTACGCTTTCCAAACTATTGTTGTTTGCCGTACCTGTGTAGCACTGATTTTTAAGCTTTTCTGAAGTAAATATTATATCTACATTATAAATCCGTTGAATGCTTTTTGCAATATCAGCTAACGACTCATTCTCAAAACGCAACTCATTGTGTATCCAGCCTGTAAAATTAGCAGCATTGGCTACTTTGCTCTGTTTCATAGTATGGCTGGTCTTATCGTACAATACTTTTTCATTAGGCTGTAAAATTAATTCGCCACTTGGAGTTGTTACACGAACTTTTCCGCGCATTAATATCGACGAAATATGGCTATCCTCTACGTAGGCTTTAACGCTAAAAGCAGTACCCAGAGCCTCTACGGTCATATCCTTGCTCTGAATAATAAATGGTTTTTGAGGATTATGAGCTACTTCAAAATACGCTTCACCTTCTAGTTGCAACTCTCTTTTTTCAACATTAAAATTGGCAGAATAAGTAAGTTTCGACTGTGAGTTTAACCATGCTTTACTGCCATCCGGCAAAGTAATATTGGCTTTCTGTCCACGCTCTACCGCTATCACTAAAGGCGCAGATGTAGTTACATTCTTATTCATAAATAAATATGTTCCAGCAGCAGTAAGTGCAGGCAGTATAAATAATGCGGCCACGCGCATCCATTTATTCAATTTAAACCGAATATCGCTCCTTTTATTAAGTGTGATATCCTTATTTTCTGAATTTATTTCCGCTTCAATATTTTTCAACATTCTCATTTTTACTTCACTATCAATAGTTGATGGTGACGCTAAAATTTGTTGTTCAAGCCATTCCGAAATTTCCTGGTTATTACTACTCCAGTTACTCAAACGTTTTATTTCATCTGCTGTGGCAAGACGTTTGATATAACGTTCAAATATTTCAATACATTCTTCTTTTTTCATATAATCATAGTTGTATATCAAGGGATACAGTTCTAC
>CAIUKU010000048.1 GCA_903899825.1 uncultured Bacteroidales bacterium
AAGTTCGCTTTATTCGCCCCCTCGCATATTTCGCTCTCTCGCCAAGTTCGCATAATTCGCTCCTTCGCTAAGTTCGCTCTATCGCTTATTTCTCTTTCTTTCTAAATTCGCTCTTCTGCTTATTTCGCTTATTTCGCTTATTTCGCTCCCTCGCTAAGTTCGCTTTTTCCATTATTCTTTTCCGGCAAATAATTCCAGAATCGTTTCGGCATAAACTGCATTTGTACTTTCAGATTTTTACGTTCTTTGATATTAATATTATCGAAATAGCTTTTCCAGAGAATCTGATAGGTTTCTTCTTTTTCTTCCAATAATGAAGCATTTATTTTTCCTGTTGATTTATTTAAGCCAATTGGTTCTAATTTAATTTCTTCCACAGTTTTTAGATCATAATACAAACCGTAATTTCTAAAGGTATCATAGATAATCCAAACCTGATCTCTGAAGCGGTTTTTAAAATGTTTTCCAATCAAAGGAATTACATCGTATTGTGGTTCAATAGGTGCAAAATATATTTCGCTATTCGTTTTTTGAAACCTGACAAACATAAACATCCGATGTGCTTCCTTCAATACTTTTTGTTGAATTTGTGAGATTTCTAAAATGTTTTCTTCACGATAGTTTGCAGAAATATTGTATTTAGATGTAAAAATCAGCTGTAAATATTTATAAATCATCATTTCAACACCGTTTAATTCTGAGAGGAAAGCATGATAAATCCGGTCACAGACTTTTGTATCGGTTTTGGTTTGTATGCCTTTCCATACTCTTTCGGCTTTAAATACATCAGTACCAATTTCAAACGGAATATCCAGCAAAGAAGCCTGGTAATTTTTTTTCCCAACGATAACGTCCGGTATCAATTTCCTGCTAAATGATTCAAAAACAACTGTTAATAATCCTTCAAAGGTTTTGTCATATAAAAAAATATACATGGAGTCGGTTTATAAAGTTCATAAAGTTTGTAAAGTTTATAATGTTCATAAAATTTTATAAAACAGTGAATTATAAATTATTGAATTTTCAAATTTTTAAATCACAATATTGCTATATCAGCAAATCACTAAATAGTGATAACTGGTTTTCATTAAATCGTTTCAAAATTTTATGTTTTTCATTCAATATATTTCTTCTCACGATGGAAGGTAAAATATCCCTGTGTCCATCAGTGAGTTGATTACAAGTAATGAAATATTTAGCTCTTTTTAAAACGATACCCATTTTTTTTAAATGATTTTCGTTTAAGCTTCCGAATTTTCTTGAATGTACAATTAATTTTGCTGAACGGACGCCAATTCCCGGAACTCTCAGTATCATTTCATAGTCTGCTTTATTGATATCGATAGGGAAGATGTGTGGATTTCGCAATGCCCAGTTTAATTTGGGGTCCAATTCGAGATCCAATTGTTGAAACTCTTCATTTACGATTTCATCTACTTTGAAATCATAAAATCTTAATAACCAGTCAGCCTGATAAAGTCTGTTTTCTCTGATTAAAGGGGGTTGCTTTATAGCTGGGAGTCTGCTATCGGTTAAAGTAACAGGTACATAACCTGAATAATATACTCTTTTTAGTTTCTGATTGTTGTATAAGCCCGATGCAAGTTGAAGAATCTGTCTGTCGCTTTCCGGTGTTGCTCCGATAATCAGCTGAGTGCTTTGACCGGCCGGTGAAAAAACAGGTGATTTACGGTACTTCTTTCTTTCTTCCTTGCTAATTATAATATTTTCTTTGATCAGTGCCATGGGTTGATAAACACTTGCAAAATCTTTTTCGGGTGCTAAAAGCTTAAGATTTTGTTCTGTAGGGATTTCAATATTTACACTCATTCGGTCAGCATAAAGTCCCGCCTGCCTGATCAATTCAGGATTTGCACCGGGAATTGCTTTCAAATGAATATAGGCGTTAAATTTATAAACTTCTCTCAGTTTTTTAGCCACATTCATCAGTCTGTCCATTGTATAATCAGGACTTCGCATAACACCGGAACTTAGAAACAATCCTTCAATATAGTTTCTTCTGTAAAAATTGATGGTAAGTTCAGCAAGTTCATCTACTGTAAATGCAGTTCTTGGAATATCATTGCTGCTTCGGTTTACACAATATGCACAATCGTAAATACAATGATTACTAAGCAATATTTTTAGTAATGAAATACACCTACCGTCTTCGGTAAAACTATGGCAAATGCCACCATAAACGGTATTTCCAATGTTTTTCCCATTATTGCTTCTGTTACTTCCACTTGATGAGCAGGAAACATCATACTTGGCTGCATTGGAAAGGATATTTAGTTTATTCAGTATAGTATCGTTCATATGATTTGTTGATGTAATAATTTGATAATTTGATAATTTGAAAATGTTTAATGATAGCTTAGTCCATATATTTTTGTTTCTTACGAATTAAGGTTGCTGAGTGAAGATAAAGTATTAATTAGAAACTGTTATTCGAAATAGAGTTATTTTACATCCTAGATACATGAATCAATTGAATCCATTGAATCTTTGAATTTTTGAATCTTGAATCTTTAATACAATGAATCTTTGAATTTTTGAATCTTTGAATTTTTGAATCATTATTTTTGAATCATTATTTTTGAATCTTTAATTTTTTGAATAATAATAATTAGGAAATAAAAAAATAAATACTAACTTTGTGCAACAAAAATACTAATAAAATTAGTAATAAGTATTAATTTAGTAAAATAAAAAGAATATGAAATTTATTTCTCAAAATATCAGGTATTTACGAAATATAAAGCAATTAACTCAGGATGAACTGGCATCAAAAATAGGAGTGAAGCGTTCTTTGATCGGATCGTATGAAGAAGGCCGAGCTGTACCAAAATTACCGCTTTTACAGGCTATGGCCTATTATTTTGATGTGTCCCTGAATGATTTTTTGGACAATGATTTGAGTTTATTGAAAACAACTGATAAGATTCCCAAAAATGATCTGGAGGGTAATAATTTAAGAGTTTTATCCACTATTGTTGACAGAGAAGATAAAGAACTTATAACAATAGTTCCTGCAAAAGCTGCTGCCGGTTATCTTAATGGCTATGCTGATGTTGAATTTGTTGAAAGTTTAACAGCATTTTCTTTGCCTTTGCCTGAAATTTCTCACGATCGTACCTATCGTATTTTTCAGATAAAGGGGGATAGTATGCTCCCTTTACCAACATCTACCTATATTATATGCAGATATCTGGATAACTGGTATAATATTAAAGATGGAATGACATATGTCGTACTCACAAAAGATGATGGTATTGTTTACAAAAGAATATACAACCGTCTGGAAGAAAGCAAAAAACTGGAAATGATTTCTGACAATCCGGTTTATCCTCCTTTCACTGTCCACATTGAAAATGTTTTTGAAGTATGGCAAGCTATCGGTTTGATTAGTTTTCAATTACCTGATGCTGATCTTCCCTCATTATTTAAATTAAATACCATGTTTACAACATTAAAAAATGAAGTAGATAGTCTTAAAAAAGCGATCGGCTAAGTGATAAGAAAAATCATACATATTGACATGGATGCTTTTTATGCTTCTGTTGAACAGCGTGATAATCCTGAATTAAGAGGGATGCCTGTTGCAGTTGGATGGGACAAGGAGCGGAGTGTTGTTTGTGCCGCCAGTTATGAAGCCCGAAAGTACGGCGTGCGTTCTGCAATGCCATCAGTAACTGCCAGAAAAAAATGCCCCGATTTAATTTTTGTAAAACCTCATTTTGAAGTTTATCAAAAGGTTTCTAAACAAATCAGACAGATATTTCTTGAATATACTGATCTGGTTGAACCATTGTCATTAGATGAAGCTTACCTGGATGTAACTGAAAATAAGAAAAATATTGCTTCTGCTACTTTAATTGCCAGCGAAATAAAAGATAAAATAAAAGAAGTGACAGGTTTAACCGCTTCAGCTGGCGTTTCCTATAATAAATTTTTAGCAAAAATTGCATCTGATTATCAAAAACCGAATGGATTGTTTGTAATAAAACCTGAAAATGCTGTAAAGTTTATTGAAGACCTTGAAATTGAGAAGTTTCATGGCATTGGAAAAGTAACTGCCCAAAAAATGCATAAATTAGGTATACACAAAGGCCAAGATTTAAAAAAAATTGCCGAAAATGAAATGGTAAATTTATTTGGAAAACATGGTGCATACTACTATGGCGTTGCAAACGGAATTGATGAAAGAGCTGTGATTGCTCATAGGGAAAGAAAATCGCTGGGAACTGAGTATACTTTTGATAAAGATCTTACTAAAAAGTTTGAAGTGATTGCTGAATTGTATAAAATTGAGAAACATTTAATGGAAATGATTGAAAAATACCATTATTTCGGGAAAACACTTACTTTAAAAGTAAAATATGCTGACTTTAAGCAACATACAAGAAGTAAAACATTGAATATAGATATAAATAATTTTCAAATTCTACATTCGGTTACGAGAGATTTATTGAAGTCAATATCTTTTAATGATAATAATCAGAAAATAAGATTGTTAGGGCTAAGTATTTCAAATTTTAATTGTTTTCACGCAAAAAATGAACAACTTGTTTTGCTTTTGTAATTTTTAATTGTACCTTTATACTTATATGTGAAATTATTAGTGTTTTGTAAAATAATTTATCATAAAACAAGCCATCTCAACATAAGCTAAATACACCTTAAGCCGATTATTTTGTCGAGACATAGTTCAGTAATATTTCGAATCCGGAATTCAAATAAAGAAAAAGATTGACGAAAATGAAAAGATTTTGTTATGAAATGCGATTTTGAAAAAGAGCCAGATACTTTAAAATGGGAATCAACATTGAAAGCGTCTGATTCCCATTTTTTATTTCCTATAGTATTAGAAAAGAGTGTAAAGTCTGAAAGATTAGACTATTTATCTAAAATTGCTTTAACACCCGGTAATTCTCTTCCTTCAAGATATTCCAGCATAGCACCGCCACCTGTTGATACATAACTAATCTGGTCGGCTAAATTATATTGATTGAGCGCTGCAACAGAGTCTCCTCCGCCAACTGCAGAAAAAGCACCACTGATGGTTGCACTTGCAACGGCAATAGCAATGGATTTAGTCCCTTGTTTGAATCTATCCATTTCAAAAACACCCATAGGACCATTCCAAAGTAATGTTTGTGAATTATTTATGATTTCAGCAAATCTTTTCCGGCTTTTGGGTCCAATGTCTAAACCCATCCATTCTCCATTGATGTCATCTGCTGACACTACCTGAAAATGTGCATCATTTGAAAAGGCATCAGATATTATGGCATCTGTTGGCAAATAAAGATTCACACCTTTCAGCATCATTTCCTGAACCATTTCACGTGCAACTTCAATTTTATCATCTTCAATCAAAGAATTCCCAACTTTACCTCCTAATGCTTTGATAAAAGTAAATGCCATACCACCTCCGATAATGATATTATCTACTTTTGGGATTAAGTTCTTGATAATATCAATTTTACTTGAAACCTTGGCACCTCCGATAATAGCAGTAAAAGGCTCCTGAGATTTATGCAACAGTTTTTCAAGGTTTTGAATCTCATTTTCGAGTAAAAGCCCAAAATATTTGGCTTTTGGAAAAAACCGTGCAATAGTTGCTGTTGAAGCATGTTCACGATGTGAGGTGCCAAAAGCATCGTTGATATATGCGTCTCCCAGACTAGCCAGTTTCTTTGCAAAACCAACATCTCCATTAATTTCTTCAGGATAAAAACGAAGATTTTCCAAGAGTATTATTTCACCTGGTTTTAAATTTGCAGCAGCATCAATGGTTTTTTGACCAAAGAGGTCTCTGGTAAAAATAATATTACGGTTAAGTAATTTAGATAAATGGGGTACAATTGGAGTAAGCGTATAATCTTCTTCATAGCCACCTTTTGGACGGCCCAGATGTGCCATTAAAATAACAGCTGCACCATCATTTAATACTTTATTAATGGTCGGTAAGGATTCTACGATTCGGGTATCATCCGTTATCTGTCGGTTATGATTCAAAGGGACATTAAAATCGACCCTGATCAATACTTTTTTTCCATTAAAATTAACATCACTTATTTTTTTCAT
>CAIUKU010000049.1 GCA_903899825.1 uncultured Bacteroidales bacterium
CGTGCCTTCAGAAAAAAACGAATCTGTCAGAAAACTAAAAATTCTGATTGCAGAAGATGATGAAGTATCGGAAATGTTGATTGACAGTTACATTAAAATATATAGTAAAGAAATTCTGAAAGCAGTAACAGAAGTTGAAGCCGTTGAAATTTGCCGTAATAATCCTGATATTGACCTGATACTGATGGATATCAGGATGCCCGAGATGGGCGGATACGAAGCCACACATCAAATTCGCCAATTTAACAAAGACGTTGTTATTATAGCCCAAACCGCTTATGGACTAATTGGCGACAGAGAAAAAGCAATAGAAGCGGGCTGCAACGATTATATATCTAAACCCATTAAAAAGTCGGAATTGTTGAGATTGCTTCAAGTAAATCTGAAATAAAATGAAACGAGCATTACAAAATATTTTCATACAACTTGTCCCGGTTTACCGGGAGATAAATCATTATAAGCGAGTTACCCGCCAGAATGGTTTTGTCGGGCTGGCATCGAAAACCTTTACAAATTAACAAGTATAATGAGATGAAAAAGCAAAACGAAAAATTAACCAATGCGGCATTGCTTCGCCAAAGGGCAGAAGAATTATTGCAACGTAAAGACAAGGCATGCCTTGTCTCTACAGATGCATCAGCAGAAGCAGACATACTGAAACTGATTCACGAATTGGAAGTACATCAGATTGAACTCGAAATGCAAAACGAAGAACTTGTTATTGCAAAAGAAAAGGCTGAGCTGGCAGAAGAAAAATATACCGAACTCTACGATTTTGCTCCTTCAGGTTACATTGCACTTTCAAGGGTGGGTGAAATTCTGGAACTGAATTTCGCTGCCGCCAACATGCTTGGAAAAGAACGTACAAAACTGATACAAAATCGATTTGTTTTTTTTGTTTCGATTGACACGCAAACGAAATTTAATCTTTTTTTACCCGATGTTTTTACAAGCAAAGTAAAACAAACCTGCGAAGTAATCATAGCAACCGAAGGCAATTTGCCGATTTATGTAAATATCGACGGTATTGTTAGCCAGAATAATGAAATGGTTCTTTTGACTTTGATTGATATTACAGAAAGGAAAAGTGCTGAAAGAAATTTATTGGAAGAGAAAGAACATGTTAAAGTAAGCGAAAATAAATTCAGGACGTTGTCGGAAAATTCTCCTGCAATTATTTACAGGATTCTGCTTAAACCCTCATTTAAATTTGAATATGTAAGTCCGGCAGTAACTGAAATTACAGGTTATACACCCGAAGATCATTATGCCGACCCTGAATTGGGTTTTAAAATGGTTCATCCCGACGACCGGATGATCCTTGAAAAGGCAATACAGAAAACACAAGGTGAACCAATTGTTTTGCGTTGGGTAAAAAAAGACGGAAAGATAATATGGACTGAACAGCGAAGTGTATTAATTTTTGATTTGGAAGGCAAACCGATTGCCATTGAAGGAATTGCAGTAGATATAACCTTACAAAAACAGGCAGAAGAGGCGCTGAAGAAGAGCGAGGAAAAAATGCGCAGCATATATAGTGTTGCACCTGCCGGAATAGGAGTTATCGAAAACAGGGTTCTAAAAGAAGTGAATCCGGTTATGTGTGAGATGACTGGATATACAAGAGAAGAACTCATTGAAAAGAATGCACGGATGCTTTATGCTTCTCAGGAAGAATACGAATTTGTAGGTAAAGAAAAGTATAATCAGATAAAGGAAAAAGGAACCGGAAAAGTAGAAACGCTATGGCAGAAAAAAGACGGATCAATCATTAATGTTTTGCTGGCTTCCACTCTCGTCGATAAAAATGATATTTCAAAAGGAACCATTTTTACAGCTCTCGATATAACTGAAAGAAAACGTGCAGAACTATTACTTCAGAACAAAAGCGAAGAAATAGCTGCACAAAACGAAGAACTTAATCAGGCAAATATTGAACTTATTGCGGCTAAGGATAAAGCCGAAGAAAGCGAAACTAGGTTTAGAAACTTAATGGAGAGTATTGATACCGTAGCAGTTCAGGGTTACGGACCCAATGGAATTACTCAGTTCTGGAATAAAGCATCCGAAAAACTTTATGGGTACACCCAGCAGGAGGCTATTGGCAGCAATCTTCTGGATCTGATTATCCCATCTGAAATGAAGGATATGGTAAAGTTAGCAATACATGAAATGACTGTGTCCGGGAAGCCCATTCATTCGGGAGAATTGTTGTTGAAACACAAAGATGGTTCACCGGTACCTGTAATATCCCATCATACTATTGTCAAGGTGCATGGGCATGCACAAGAGCTCTTTTGCCTAGATATAGATATTACTGAACGCAAACAGGCGGAGATGATTGCCGTAAAAGAGCGGGCTATCAATGATACCATTATTGAAAGCACCCCCGGTGCATTCTACATGCTCGATGAAAATGGCAGGTATGTGCGCTGGAACGCTTACCAACGTGATGTAATTATTGGCAAACCTGATGACATGGTACCCTTCACAAATGCAATAGACACCATCCATCCCGAAGACCGCGATTTAATCGGTTCAAGAATCGAGAACGTACTCAAAAATGGGATTGCCGAGACTGTTGAAGGCAGGGTGCTTTTGCATGGCGGACCGGATTTCAGATGGATGCTCTTAACAGGAAGGCGTATTGTGATTGAAGAAAAACCTTATCTGTTGGGCATCGGCATGGATATTACTGAACGTAAGCAAACTGAGGAAAAACTGTTTAAAAGCGAAGAACGTTTCGCGCTTGTTATTGAAGCTTCTGAACAAGGAATATGGGATTGGAATGTTGAAACCAACGAAGTTTTCTTTTCTGAGCAATGGAAAAAACAAATTGGATATAATGATGATGAGTTAAAAAACGAATTCAATACATGGGTTGAACACCTTCACCCGAATGAAAAAGAGTATTGCCAGAATGCTGTTAATTCTTATCTTAACCATCCTGTTGAGCATTTTATCCTGGATTTCAGGTTTCGCCACAAAGATGGAACTTATCGCTGGTTACACAATAAAGCTGCTTCATTAAAAAACAAGGAAGGCAAGGTTATTCGTCTTTTTGGCACACACACTGATATAACAGAGAGCAAACTTAATGAAGCAATATTTAAGGATATTATTGAAAAAAATCCAATTTCCATTCAGATACTGGATATGGAAGGTTATCCGATTCAGGTAAATTCTGCACATACCAATCTATTTGGAGTAGAACCTCCTTCTGATTATTCAGTTTTAAAAGACACTCAGTTATTATCATTCGGATTTAGCGAATACTTTGAACAGATTAAAAATGGAGAAGTTGTTTACTTCCCTGATACATATTATAATGTTCATGATGTTGACCCTTCATTTCCTGATTCTCCAATATGGGTTAAAGCGCTGGGGTTCACTTTAAATGATAATAACGGGAAACCCAATAAAATAGTTTTAATGCATGAAAACATTACGGAAAGCAAAAATGCAGAAGCATTGTTGAATGATATTATTGAAAATAACCCTATGTCAATTCAAATTGTAGATAAAGAAGGTTGTACACTTAGGGTAAACCCAACATTTCTTGAGCTCTTTGGTTCTGTTCCTCCTCCTCAATTTTCTATTTTTGATGATTTAAAAAGCAAAAGCCCTGAAATGGAAAACTTAGTTTCCAATGTCATAAATGGTGAGATTGTTCATTTACCAGATATTTATTTCAATGCAAATGATGCAGTTGCAGAAGCACCAGATATTCCACTTTGGATTCGTGCATTGATATTCCCATTAAAAGATAGCGCAGGTAAGCCCAAACGATTTGTTTTAATGCACGAGAATATTACTGAACGAAAACAGGCAGAGCAGGAACTAGTCATTGCCAAAAATCATGCAGAAGAAAGCGACCGACTCAAATCAGCTTTTCTTGCCAATATGAGCCACGAAATCCGTACTCCTATGAATGGAATTCTTGGTTTTGCAGAAGTATTGAAAGACCCTGATCTTAGTGGCGAACAGCAACAAAAATATATTGGTATCATTGAAAAAAGCGGTGCACGTATGCTCAATATTATCAACGATATTATTGATATTTCAAAAATTGAAGCCGGATTGATGAAAGTTTCATTATCTGAATCAAATATAAATGAGCAAATCGAATATATTTATACTTTTTTCAAACCGGAAGTGGAAGCAAAAGGCATTCAGCTTTTCTATAGAAATGCTTTACCGGAAAAATCAGCCTTCATTCATACAGATCGCGAAAAAATATATGCCATTCTTACCAACCTTGTTAAAAATGCAATAAAATATACCAGAAAAGGTAGCATAGAATTTGGTTATACAAAGCAAACAAAAAATACAGAAATAATGCAGGACTTGAATCTGCAGTTTTATGTAAGAGACACAGGAATAGGCATTCCAAAAGACCGGCAACAAGCCATATTTGAACGATTTATTCAGGCAGATATTTCCGACAGAAGAGCTTATCAGGGAGCTGGCCTGGGATTATCAATTACTAAAGCCTATGTAGAAATGTTAAACGGAAAAATCTGGGTGGAAAGCGAAGAAGGGATTGGTTCATGCTTTTATTTCACCATTCCTTTCAATGGTGAACAAAAAGAAAAAAGCATCATTAAAAAAAATATTTTAGAAGAAGATAAAGCAGCGTCATTTAATAACCTTAAAATATTAATTGCTGATGATGATGATACCTCTCGTATGCTGATTTCAATGGTAATCAAGAAATTTAGCAAAGAAATTCTGGAAGTTGAAACAGGAGTTGAAGCTTTGGAAGTATGCCGAAACAATCCCGATATCGATCTAATTATAATGGATGTAAAAATGCCTGAAATGGACGGTTATGAAGCAACTAAAAAAATCCGGGAATTTAACAATAAAGTAATTATAATTATTCAAACTGCATTTGCTCTCTCAGGTGAGAAAGAGAATGCAAATGTGGCAGGTTGCAATGATTATCTGTCAAAACCATTCAGTTCAAATGCATTAACAATATTAATAAAAAAGTATTTTAACAAATAATAAGCTAGATAGAATTGACTTAAACCAATATTATGGATAGGATACATTTTATAGAATCTAATTGATATTTTAAGTGCTAATTTACTATTTATAACTTTACACAATTGAATAATAGAAATTAATAATCATTAGTGTCCGATAAAAATATGTAGATTCTTCGCTTTGTTCAGAATGACAACATATTATAGTGATATATAGTAG
>CAIUKU010000050.1 GCA_903899825.1 uncultured Bacteroidales bacterium
AAACATTGAAGTGCAAATTATTTCAAGCAGTTGAAAACATATTACTGCTGGTTTAAAAAGGAAGCAACTGAAGTTTGGAAAATAAAGAAAAAATAGTTCAAAAATCAAAGAGGGAATAAAGGTGAATTTGCTTTATCGGGACCATTAAAAAAAATAGGAGTCGTGTAAAGAGCATAAAAAATTGAATCGGGTACCAGGACATCATCAGAATTAAGAGCAAAAAAAAAGCTGTGAAATTCACAGCCTTAATTGTTTGGTATTATTTTTTTTTACTTTTTCTGACCAATCATCAATAAGTTTTATTAATTCAGAAACTTCCTTTTGATATTTCAATGGGATATCATTGGGCCGGATTCCGGATCTATCACCATTTGTAAGAAAGCGGCTCAATTCACTCCAATTGATAAGGCTATGTTTTTTATTGTTTTTTAAAATCGTATCTGCCATGATATTATATGTTTAATTTAAAAGCTTAATAAATTTCTGTGTTTGGTTAAAACAAATTGGTAATCTTACAAAATAAAGTCCATCAGGTAAGTCAGAAATATTAATTTGTTCTGTTGGGAATAGTTCCATTTTTTTAATCAACTGTCCAATTGCATTGAATATTAAAACTTCTTGTTTTAAATTTTGATTGTTTATAAAAGCAATATTCAAAATATCTGATGCAGGATTTGGATAAATGGAAAAAAATACATTTTCGGGAATGTTTTCATTTATACTTAGTGTTGAACAATCTGAAATAGTAAGATTTTGTGTTAATGAAGCTGTAGAAAATAACCAACTTGTATCCATAGCAATGGTATTTTGTTTTACAATTTCAGTAATTGCATCTGCCAAAACAAAAAATGTGTCTGCTTGGGTATAACTGCCAAATGGAATTATTTCAAAGCCTTTCATACGGCTGTAATCAACGCCTTGAATACCTGTATTTGTAATGCTATAGGTCATAGCTATTGGAAATGTGGTATTGCTTGAAGCGTTTCTTGAAAAATCCAGTAAACTATTTGTTTTATTACATTCAATTAAACTATCTCCCAAGGTATAAGATACTGTTGTAGCCGGTGCTAAAGCAAATTGTTGAAAATTAAAAATACAATTTGGAGTAGTATTTCCACCATTATTATAGGTTACCGAATTGGGATTAATTACTGTAAAATTATTGAATTGCATATCGTCCAAACCAGCTGAAGTAGTATTTGCCTTCCAGACATTAAAATACCGTTTAGTATTGTTGTATAATGCTAAACAATTTGTAAAGCTAATTCCACCATTACGAATGCCTGAAGTAGAAGTTGTATAGTCATCTAAATTTATTACAATATCTGTTGGATTCTTAAATACGCAATTATTAAAAATAGCTTTATGCCCATTTACTAATTTACTTCCACCAACAGAATAAGAACCACCATCCGTCATGCAATTATTATATCTTACATATCCTTTTGCACCGCTCGGGTAACTATATGTTTCAATTTGGTATCTGTTTATACCATTATTTGCTACATAACAATTATTAAATGTTATATCCATTGGCAATGTAGTACTGTCAATAGAAATTGGGATTACTTTTATACCTCCTCCTGCATTGCCGGTAAACCTGCATTTTTCAAAAACAATATCAATAAGGCGTTCATATGGCTGATTAGGCTCAATATCCACTCCAGCTTGTGGTGCAGTGCCGATTGTATTTGTAAACCAACAATTTTCTACTTGTAGATGTTGTGCTGAAATTACAGAAATGCCTTGTCGATAATTATTGTCACACCAAAGGTCCTTGAGAAATATATTTTCGCAATATCTTTGATAAGCAGCACCAGTATAATTAGAAATAACTATACCATCGCCACCACTATCCATTAATTTCAGTCCATAAATAGAAATATTGCTGCAACTTACTAATGCAATACAATGCCTGTATTGACTATTATTATAAGCAATGTATTCTGCTTTTTGCATTTTAAAACTAGCACCGTATCCAATTATTTTTATATTATTTGCTTCATAAAAGATCATAAGTGAAGCATCATAGATACTTGAAAATGCACCTGGTCTGGCAACTAAATTTACACCATTTTCAAAAATAATAGTTTTATTTTTCAGGGTATCAAAATTAGTTGGGTTTATCATCCAATCGCTAACTTGCTTGTCAATTATAATAGTATCATTAGCAGATTTAATGGCATTTACAAATGCAGTTGTGGCATTTGTTGCATTCCAACCAAAAGTTGATGCTTTAACTAAAGTAGCGTAACTGTGTGTACTTAAGCCAATATTCAAAAGTAAGCATATTAAGATTAATTTTCGTTTAGTATTTTTCATATTGCAAACTTTGAATGGTTTAAATTGAAAATATTTATGACTAATTCAAATAAAGCAAACTATTATGTTTAGATATATAGACAAGTGTCATATTTATTTTTTACAAATATACAATCTTTATAAGCAATGACTTTTATATAATAAAGAAGCCATCAACCACACAGCTTCCGACTTACAATTCATTCATTATTTATTAATCAATTAAAAAGTGACATTATAGATACAAAAATATTCCCGAACCAATCTAAAAACAACTCCCATAGCCGGAATATAACTCCATTTTCCGCTCCCATTTTAAAGGCAATGTTTTTTAATTACTAAACTCAAAGTTTTTGAATATTTACAATACTGAATGAACCAATAGACTGGTAATATTCGTAAATTTCAGTAGTCAATATCCCGTTTTTTAATTCGTTTTGGTATTTTAACCATCCATTTGTATAAGTGTCAATATTGCAATCAGTTTCCAGATATATTATTTCCTCTTTTAATGCAATAGAAATACTTTTATAT
>CAIUKU010000051.1 GCA_903899825.1 uncultured Bacteroidales bacterium
CACCAAACTTGACCAGGGGCTCATAGCACCACTCAAAAAGACGGTTTTTAAAACGTTGCTTCCAAGTGCAAAGTTACTTAACCTGATTGAGAGTGTCAACTGTTATAAACTTGATCAAAAAGTTACAAAAAATCAAGACTGCAAATAATTTACTTCAAAACTACGCTTTTTAAAATACCAGCGCAATACAAGTTATAGCGAAATAAGCATTTTGGCATCGATTTTGTTAATAAACTTCGCTATACTGTATTGCTTACTGCTAGGCCACCGTAATTTTAAAAAAGCTTGTTTTGTTGCGCAAATTTTTTGAGGTCTGTCTTGCTTCGTAGTAAAGTAATATTGAATGATTAACTATAAAAAGTAAGAATAGATTCTTTTTTCAAATATTTTAAAACGCTAAACTAAACTACAGCCTAAAAAAGCAAATGATTTGCTTAGGTTTCGGCTGTAAATAAAGATAGTTTCTTTTCAGTTGATTTTTAGAAAAAAGGAATAAATTTACGTAATTTAGTAAAGAATTCAATGCACTGATAAAAATTTTACAATCTTTTTATTATGAGATATTTAAAATATTTATGTTTTGTCTTTATTTTAATTTTTCCTGTAAAAGCCTACCTTCAGCAAAGCGATTATCTGAAAGACTTTGACGATGATATCCGGGGTAAATATGGATTGCGGATTATGTTTTATAATTTGGAGAATTTTTTTGATACCCGCAACGACAGCATTAGCCTTGATGATGATTATACATCTTTTGGTTTGAAGCACTGGGGCCGGGAGAAATACAATGCCAAACTTAACAATACTTACAAAGTAATTGCCAGCGTAGGTGGATGGGAACCTCCTGAAATTATCGGGGTATGTGAAGTGGAAAACAAATGGGTAGTGAGTGAAATTGCCAGCGGAACACCTTTGCGTAAGTTCAATTATAGGTATATTCATTACGATTCCCCAGATCCTCGGGGTATAGATGTAGCAATGCTTTATCGTCCCGATAAATTTACACCGGTTTTTCATCAGCCTGTACGCATTGTATTTCCTTTTGATACAGCTTCCAGAACCAGAGATATATTATATGTAAAAGGTTTGACAACAACTAAAGATACGTTACATATTTTTGTAAATCATTTTCCGTCTAAATTTGGAGGTGCCATGATCAGCATCCCCAAAAGAAATTTTGTAGCTGGTTTATTAAGAAGCAAGGTTGACAGCATACTGACCGCTATTCCTGAAGCCAATATTATTATCATGGGCGATTTTAACGACGAACCCATGGATGAAAGCATTCATATAAAATTAAATGCAAAATGCGACACTGCTGATGTAAAAGAAAGAAATCTGTATAACCTAATGTGTAAACTTAAAAATACAGAAAAAATCGGAAGTAATAAGTTTCGTGAACAATGGAGTTTGATTGACCAGATGATAGTTTCGGCTTCCCTGGCTAAAAACAAACAAAAATGGCATGTAAATAATTATCGTGCTTATATTTTTAAAGCGGACTACTTATTACAAGCCGATGAAACTTATATGGGCGTAAGAACTTTTAGAACCTATACAGGACCAAGATATACAGGTGGTTATAGTGATCATCTGCCTGTGTATATGGATTTGGTTTATGAACAATAAAGGAATAAGTCAGTCCAAAAACGGGATTGGAGTTTTGCTTTTTTAAGGTTTACTGCTATTTCGATATGTTCGGTAAACGAAACGAATACACTAATAATAAATAATTAAAACAAAGAAATGAAAAAGAATCAACGAATGATACTGATAGCTGCAATTATCCTTGCAATAGGAATTGTTACGATAGCACTTTATACCAATAAAGCAAAGGATAAACCGGTTAAAGCCCCTGAACCAAAAACAGAAGAACCTGCATTTACCAAACATGGCGAACTTTCGTTTATCAGTGGAGTTGATAAGAAAGTAATAAATACAATTTCTGTAGAATATGCCAGGGATGAGTATTCCCGTGAAAAGGGACTCATGTATCGCCGTTCAATGGAAGAAATGCAGGGAATGTTGTTTTTCTTTGAAGACAATGCTCCCCGTTCATTTTGGATGAAAAACACTTATATATCTTTAGATATTATATATGTAGATAAAGATAAAAAAATTGTCTCCATTCAAAAATCAGCGATTCCTTTGTCGGAAGAATCATTATCCTCCTCTAAAGATGCAATGTATGTAGTTGAAGTAAATGCCGGATTTACAGATAAATTCAACATTAAGGAAGGAGATGTGATACAGTTTTAATTCTTTCTTGTAAAAAACTGCTACAGGATTTCAATTTATTTTTCCCGGTATTTATAAAGAATTTGCTTACAGCTTTTTCAACCCTACTAGCAATGTCATTAAGTTAAGGTTAAACATAAGATTGTTATATATTTAAATCAATTGATATTATTTAATTTTAATAAGGTAATAAGGTTTTA
>CAIUKU010000052.1 GCA_903899825.1 uncultured Bacteroidales bacterium
ATATAAAAGAAGGAAAAAATCAGGATACTATAATTGATTTTTCTTATTTCAACTATTTTAACAAACAAGGCAATAAAACAAATGATATCAAATATGATGCTGTAGGAAAAGTGGATAAAAAATATCTTTATATTTATGATAGTTTAGGATTAAGAATAGCTCAAAATCAATACACTTCCGATGGGAATCTGTTCAGAGAAATGACTTACAAATATGATGAAAAGGGAAATCTTACTGAAGATTATAGCTATACCTCGGTAGGTAAATTAGAAAAGAAATATACTTATCAATATGATGCCAAAGGAAATGTTACAGAAGATAAAAGTTTTGATGCCGATCAAAAATTTCTGAAAAAATACACCTATTCCTATAATGCTTCAGGTAATATAATTGAAAACAACAGATATTCTTCAGATGGCATTCTTGACAAAAAAATTCTATATAATTATGATGATAAAGGAAACGTTATTGAAGAAATCCAGACTGCTAAAGATGGAAAGAAAACTACATACTATTATGAATATAAATATGATAATCAAAATAACTGGATCAAAAAATACAGTTTTAACGGAAAGAATATTATAAGCATAATTACAAGAGAGATCAAATATTATTAAAGAAATACAAGCTCTCCTTAAATTATTCATCCTCCTTCTCCTGTTAGGAAAAGGAAAATGAATAATAACAACAACATTTATATAATAATTAACGATCGATTCTATTACCAGTGTCGTAATAGTTACCGAACGAGTCTTACATTCTATTCATAAATTTCACAAATCAAATTAATAAATATTATTCTGCAGTTATATAAACCGAATTGATTCCCTTCACTGCTCTATCAGAAAAGAAATCACAGCTGGGAAATACTTTGAATTTACCATTTTCTTTACTTTTTTCATTATCGAGCAGTAATACTTCCTGTTGGTCGTTACGGTTCATTAGTTCACTAAAGGTATAAACACAACGGTATCCATCCACCGCTGCAACCACTATCAATGCATTGCGTAAATTCTTCTGATTGAGTTTTTCATATTTGCCTATCAACTTCTTAAACTGAATGCCAGTAAAAGGCTGTGTACTATGAATACCTTTGCCCCTGCCATAAAAAATAGTATGAAGCGTTTCATTCTGGAACTCCTTTGGATTCTCTGTAATTTTACCAACTTCCTTATTATTTTTATATATTATAAGATTTGGTGAATAATTGGGTTTTAAATCTTTAACAACTTTCACATCCAATGGATAGGTTTTTATAGTAATTTTTACCGGTGATGAAATATTTCTTTCTGTAATTAAATCGTTAGTAATTACGATTTTGCTTTCAGTTGGCAATGGCCAAAGGTCTTTGGTCTTGGAAGGAACGATTCGTGCAACTTCTGAAGCAATAATAATACTGTGAAGATTATTGGGATAATAAATTTCGCCCCAGCTAATAACTACTTTTTCGCCTTTGGTATTTTCAATTTCAACATAAACATCTATAATTGGCCGAAAAATATCAGCATTCTTTTTCTTTAGTTTAATTGTATTTAATATATCGAACAAAGAAAAGCCGTCATAGCGGTAAGCACCAACAAATTGATCCTTATCACCATTTAACAAAGTTTCCTTAACAATAACAGAATGCTTTGGTAAAGTGGAAAAATCAACAAATCCGGGGTTTTCTACCTCCCCTGAAATTTCAATTCCTTTTGTTGCCAAAGTATAAGATTCCACATTGTCGTAAAAATTATTGGTTGCATCAATGGTATCAATATTATTATAATTGATTTTTGATGCTG
>CAIUKU010000053.1 GCA_903899825.1 uncultured Bacteroidales bacterium
ATAAAAAAAATAGAAATGATTACCGGTTTCTATGTATCTGATAAAAGCCAGAGACAGAACAAAAATTGATTTTGCTAAACATCCTAATATAAAGCCGCCAAGAATAAATGAAATTTTATTGTTCGTATAGGATTCGTTGAGGGTAAAAAGGATAAAAGGGAGAAGGAATATTGGTAATGTTCTGGATAATTCAAAGAAAGCTTCAGGAAAGTTAGATGTATTTATCAGTCCAAGTAATCCAATAAAAAAAGTAGCAGTTGAAAAAAGAATAATTTGAATACTATGTTTTGAAAAAGTAGTTTTTTTTTGAAAAAACATAATAATCCATAAAACACTAAGCAATACAAAAGGTATTGTTGTTAATTCAGGTTTTATAGGAAGTATAAAGGCTGCAAGAAAAAGTAAATAAGGTAATATTTTTGAATTTAAATTCATTTTATTGTTTTGAATTGCAAAGTTAAAAAAATATTTTATTTTTTTGTAATTAAGCAGTTTTTTGTCATAGAAATCAAATTTCTGGCTTGACCAATTATTAACTGATTAAATATTTTATCTTATTTGAAGCAAATTTCAAGCATTTCAATTTATACTTTTGAATAATAGTTTATAACATTGTAATTAAATACATTCGGTATGTTTTTTCTTTTTTCAATGCATAGCTTAAACTGCGAAATCTGATAATTACAACATTATAAACTATATTTGTTTTAAACAGATTTCGGTTGATAAAAACTGAGGATTCTTTTATTAACTCCCGTTCACTTTATTTACTTTTGTACAAAATTTTTAAAAATGGTAGCAGATTATACTGAAGAAAGTATCAGGTCGTTGGAATGGAATGAACACATCAGGCTACGTCCTGGTATGTATATTGGGAAGTTGGGTGATGGAGCTTCTCAGGATGATGGTATTTATGTATTGGTGAAAGAAATTATTGACAATGCTATTGATGAATTTGTAATGGGGTTTGGACGAAATGTCGAAATATCTATACAGGAACAAAAAGTAACTATACGTGATTATGGTCGTGGCATGCCTTTGGGGAAAGTAATCGATTGTGTTTCAAAAATTAATACAGGAGCTAAATACGATTCCAAGGTTTTTCAAAAAGCAGTGGGTTTAAATGGGGTGGGTACCAAAGCAGTGAATGCATTGACATCCTATTTTAAAGTGCAGGCAATTCGTGAAGGTAAAACCAAAATCGTTGAATTTAGCAAAGGTTTTATTACAAAAGATTATGAAATTCAAAATTGTGAGTTAAGAAACGGAACCATTATCACTTTTGTTCCGGATGCAGAAATATTCGGTCATTATCATTTTATAGATGAATACCTGGATAAATTGCTTTGGAATTATGCTTACCTCAATAATGGACTGACGATAAATTTTAACGGCAATAAATTTTCTGCCAAAAACGGTTTGCTTGATTTACTAGAAAGTAATATCAATGGATCTACAACTTATCCAATCATTCATATTAAAGAAGATGATCTTGAATTTGCATTTTCTCATAGCACAAGCCAATATATTGAAGAGTATTTCTCATTTGTAAACGGTCAGCATACAACACAAGGAGGTACTCATCAGGCAGCTTTTCGCGAAGCCATTGTTAAAACTATCAGGGAGTTTTATAAAAAAGATTTTGAACCCAGCGATATACGCAGTTCTATTGTAGTTGCATTGAGTTTTAAAATTCAGGAACCTGTTTTTGAATCTCAGACAAAAACTAAACTCGGCTCGATGTATATTGAACCCAACGGAACAACGGTTAGAAATTACATCATGGATATTGTAAAACGTAACCTAGATAACTATTTGCATATCAATTCTGAAACAGCCGAATTATTGCTTCGGAAAATTATGCAGTCGGAGAAAGAGCGGAAAGAAATGGCGAATATCAAAAAGGCTGCCCGCGAGAGTGTGAAAAAGGTTAGTTTGCATAACAAAAAACTGAGAGATTGCCGGGTGCATTATGACAGCAATGATGAGAGACGACTGGAAACTACCTTGTTTATTACTGAAGGAGATTCTGCCAGTGGTTCCATCACTAAATCAAGAGATGTTAATACTCAGGCTGTATTCAGCCTAAAGGGTAAGCCATTGAATTGTTACGGTATGTCAAAAAAGGTAGTTTATGAGAATGAAGAATTTAATTTGTTACAAGCTGCTTTGAATATAGATGAAGATATTGAAAATCTGAGATATAACAATATTGTAGTGGCTACAGATGCGGATGTAGATGGGATGCATATCCGTTTATTGTTGCTTACTTTTTTTCTTCAATTTTTCCCCGATCTGGTGAAATTAGGTCATTTGTATATTCTTCAAACACCTCTGTTCAGGGTAAGGAACAAACAAAAAACCATTTATTGTTATTCGGAAGAAGAAAGGCATAATGCCATTTCACAATTAGGGACTAATCCTGAAATTACAAGGTTTAAAGGCCTGGGAGAAATATCTCCTGATGAATTCCGTCATTTTATTGGAAAAAATATTCGTTTGGAACCTGTGATTCTTAAAAAAGATGCTTCCATCAAAAACATTTTAGAATTTTATATGGGGAAAAATACTCCCGACAGGCAAATTTTTATAATCGAAAATCTTAGAGTTGAAATAGAAACCTGAAAACCGTAAACTTTATGAATGCTACCGTAAACTGTTTTTTATTTCA
>CAIUKU010000054.1 GCA_903899825.1 uncultured Bacteroidales bacterium
ATATTATTACTATATCTTTTCAGTTTTTTATCTTTCAATGCTTATACACAATCAAAAATAGATAGCCTTAAAAATCAACTATCAAATAAAAAAGTCAGAGAAAAAATAGATATTTATTATGAATTAAGTTCATTATATCTAAATACATCAGCTGATTCTGCCATTAAATATGCGAATTCAGGCTTAGCGTTAATTGATGCCTCGAAAAATACAAACAGAAAAAATGATTATCTGTGTATCATTGGTTTGTGTTTTGAAAAATTCAATAACCATAAAAATGCTCTTAAATACCTTCAAGAAGCTTGTAATGGCTTTGAGAACGAAAACAATAAAATACAACAGATATATACTAACAACCACATTGGAATAATATATGGAAAAACAAGTTATTACGATAAAGCACTTACATATTTTCAAAAATCATTACTATTAAGTACCCAACTGAAAGACACCTTACGAATCTGTATTTCATTGACGAATATTGCTCTTATTTATCAGAATATGAACGATTATAAAACTGCTCTTACTAATTTCGAAAAGATATTAAATCTGTCAACCAAAATCGATGCTAAGTTAACTATTGCTCATTCATTGAACAATATTTCAAATGTTTATTCAAAGATGAATAACCATAAAATTGCATTGAAATACCATTTAAAAGCTTTAAAAATCTGCAAAGAATTAGATGAAAAGATTGGTATAACATACGTATCAGTTGATATTGGGAATACATACAAAAAACTTAATAATATAGATTTGGCATTGAAATATTTTGAAGATGCCTATTCGGTTTCAAAAAATCTTAATGATAAATTTATAAATTCAAATATTTTAAGCAGCATTGGTGATATTTACATTTCAAAGAAAAATTATAAAAAAGCCAAAGAATATCTTGATAAGGCAGAAAGTATAGCAATTGAAATTGAGGACAAAGAGAGTCTGAAAAATATTTATGAATCAATTACTAATTATTATTCATGTAATAATGATTATCAAAAAGCTTTGGTCTATCATAAAAGATTCAAAGAAATCAATGATAGCATATATTCTAAAGAGAGTAGTGATAAAATTGCTGAATTGCAGGTTAAGTTTGATATTCTGGAAAAAGAAAATGAAAATGAAATATTGCATCAAAAAACTGAAATACAAGAATTGGCAATAAACAAACAAATATATTTACGCAACACTTTTATCTATATTTCTATTATCATTACATTGTTAGTAATCTTTGTTTTTTACAGATATTGGTTAAAACAACGAGCCAATAAAATTCTTACAGAGAAAAACAAATTTATAAATGATCAACGGAACGAATTGGAAGAGGTTTACAAAACAAAAGACAAGCTTTTTTCAGTGATTACCCATGATCTGAAAAATCCATTTGGTTCAATAGTCGCGCTAAGCAGTTTCATTGTAAACAACTACTATACACTCGAAGACAACCATAGATTTAATGCAGTTCAATCGGTTAAAAACTCTATTACTGAAGTTTATGATTTACTTAAAAAACTTACTTCCTGGTTAAATTCAAAAGAAAATAATATTATTTTAGATAAAACTAATTTTAATATAAATTCTACAATAGAGTCCGTTTTGAAATTATACAAAAACCCTGCTGAACAAAAATCAATTGATCTGCGATTTCAAGTTGAAGCTGATTATATCGTTTTTGCTGATGAACGAATGATAAAAACAGTGTTAAGGAATCTTACTGATAATGCAATTAAATTTACACCGAATGGTGGTGTAGTAAATATAAGTACCAGGGAAGAAGCTAATAATATTATCGTAGCTGTTTCAGACAATGGAATTGGTATTGAAAAAGAGGATATTGAAAAAATATTTAATTTTGAGACCGCATTTACTACCGAAGGGACTCAATATGAAGCAGGTAGTGGTTTAGGTTTGATTTTATCAAAAGAGTTTATTGCAAAGAATGATGGACATATCTGGTTTGAGAACAACATAGAAAATCTGTCAAATGATTCATCTTCCCGAAATCAAGCTTTATATTCCGAAAAGCAAGGAAACACAAAAGGTTGTACATTTTATTTCACATTAATAAAAGGATTATCCCATGAAGAAGATTAAAATAATATTGGTTGATGATCATAAAATCGTCAGAGAAGGCTTAAAAATATTGCTTATGAATTTAAATGAAATTGAAATTATAGGCGAAGTAGCTAATGGAAGTGAGTTATTTGATGTATTAAAAAAGTTAAAACCAGATATTTTATTAATGGATATTTCATTACCAAAAATGTCGGGAATTTTGATTACTGAAAAACTAAGCAGAGAATATCCTGATATAAAAGTAATAATGCTAACGGCCAATGATACTGATGAAATGGTTTTTGATTCATTTAAAGCTGGTGCTATGGGTTACCTTCCAAAAGATATTGAACACGAAGAATTAGTAGATGCCATAATAACTGTGTCGGAGGGAAATGAATACCTGGCTCAATCCATTTCGAGCGGAGTATTGAAAAATTATTTTAAAAGAGCCAGAGCCGGTAGTCACAAACAACTTAAAAGTGAGAAAGAACTTACAAAGCGTGAAATTGAAGTAATTGAATTATTTTGTGAAGGTTTAAGTTATAAAGAAATTGCAGATCGCTTAAATATCTCAGTACGAACCATAGAGTCCCACAAAAAAAGCATACTGGAAAAGCTTGAATTAAATTCCATTGTTGATATCGTAAAATATGCTATTAAGCATGGTATTATTAGTATATAACTTCTTGATAACTTTAAAGTGATTTATTGAAAATGATACTTATATCCTCATCAAAGAAATTGATAATTTATTTTCCCGTGATTTCCCTTATTAAAAAAAATGTAAATTCCCTTATTAAAAAACAGTATAATAGCGGATTGATTAATCATTTTTTTTAATGTTACTTTGTAATATCCATTATTGATTCAAAATTCATCTAGGATTTTTTCTTAATGTTTAAATTACATACTAACAAATTGTATTTTTATATTTGTTTAAACTAAAAGGAAATTATTAATATTTACATTAGCTTATTTTAATTATGAAAAAAATCATTATTGCAAGCATCATCATTACTTTGTTAATCCCGGTAAATATACTTAAGGCTCAATTAATTGAACATATTTATAATTTTAATAGTCTTTCACTTACTGATACCTTAAATGGAAAAGATAACTGGAAAAGTGTTCCAAATGCTGTTAGTGGTGGTGATTTCGGTGTACAGTACACTAATGGATCCGGAATTATAACTCCTGATGCAACATTAGGTGCATTTTATAAGTTTGGGGGTCCAAGTGTCGGACAAACAGCTTCCCGAAAAACAACTGTTGCCTTACCATTCGATTTTTCTATCGGTGGAATTATGGAAATAGAATGTCAGATATATTCTGCATATTGGAATACATCTTTTGGAGTTGGTTACGATTTAAATGACAATGGGATTATTTCAAGTGTAACGCAAGGTATCGAAGCAAATGAAGGAGGATTGTGGCTTAATATTCACAATATGAATCCAGTTGGAGGTACAATTATAAAACCGGACGGAAGTTCTGTCGCATTTATTTATGACAGTATACCCGGATGGAATACTTATAAATTCCTTATAGACTTTGATGCATATAACCAACAGGGTAGTTTAACATTGTATGCAAAAAGACCCAATGCACCTGGGTTTGCTTTAATATCACAAATAAACAATTTAAATCTGGGACTTACACCTGGAACAAACGACAAAAAGGATCCCAATAAGTGGAAAACACTTTTTATGCATGCATTGGGAGGCAAACCAGGATTTGATAATATAATTATTCGCCAACCGAATACCGGTGGTCTACAATATCAATATATTATTTTTAACAATCTGGCTACAAACATTTTATCTACACATCCTCCAATAATTCTTCATGCAACAACAAATAAAAACTTAACAGTAAATTTTACTGTAACCGGTCCTGCTAATATATCGAACGATACAATCTTAACTTTAACCGGTGATACAGGAACCGTTTGCGTTACAGCACATCAACCCGGAAATGCAATTGTAGCAGCAGCTTCCGATGTACCAATTTCTTTTAAAGTTATCAACCCCTTATATGTTTTCCCTAAACTTGACATTAAAAACCCGGTGAATGGAAATATCGTCAGGTCACCACATTTAGATAAAATTCCTTTATCATTGAATACTTCAGTAGATTATAACCCTCTCATTAGTATTGCTCAGGTGTATTTTACCATCAACAGTCAGAATTTACAACCAGATACTATCAAAAACGGATATTATATTTATTATTGGACACCCCCTGCTTTTGGAACTTATACTTTATCAGCTTCGGCAATTAGTTCAGGTGGTACTCAATCAACAAAAACTGTCACATTTCAGGTAGTTGCAGATTCATCCTCCATAAATTACACTTTATTAAATGCAGTTCATTTTGCAGATTTTCCTGGTCAGAATCTTGACACAACAATGGTACTTCCCAGTTTTACAGGAACTTATACAAAAATTACAGCTTATCTTCAATATGATTGTCCTCCTGAAGGATGTGAACCATGGGATGTAGTTGGCAACGTGAATATAAGAGGAGCAAATGGTGAATTTGTCGAATTATTACGCTATATAACACCTTATGGTGTTGCATGTCATGACAGTATAGATGTGACTGATTTTGCATCACAACTTCAGGGGAAAATAGATGTACAGGCTAATTTTCCTGCCAGATCAAAAATTACACTTACATTATTCTATCAGGAAGGTACTCCACCTTTTAAATATAGCTGGATGGAAAAACTCTGGTCTGGTTCTTTTGGTTTTGGAGGTTGGGGAATTGGTGCTAATGGGTTTCCAACAGTTCAACCGGTAGAAATAAAAAATATTAAACTAAATAATCCGGCAATTACTGCAGCTTATTTAAGGCTAGTAACAACAGGGCATGGTTCAGGAAGTGACAATACAGGCAATGCTGCTGAGTTTTATAATGCAACTCATCATATCAAAATAAACGGAAACACAATTTTTAATCAAAATTTATGGAGAGGATGTAATCCAAATCCAGCAAGTTGTATGCCTCAAAATGGAACCTGGATTTATCCGAGAGCAGGCTGGTGCCCGGGTTCTATTCCTATGTTATGGCAAGTGAATTTGTCTTCTGGTCTTGGAACAACAATTAATTTACAATATGAATTCGACCCTAATTATGTTAATCAATGCACTGCAGCAAATCCCAATTGTGTGAATGGAGTTACCTGTACAAGTTGTGCAGGTGGTACAAAACCTAATCTGATGGTTGCAGGTGAATTGATAACCTATTTTGGGGGTATCCCGGTTATTGCTGAAAATTTTACTGATTATTTTAAAATAAATATATTCCCAAATCCGTCCAATGGCATATTTAATCTGTCATCTGAAAAAAGATTCAATAATTTAGCTATAGTCAGAATATTCGATTTAAAAGGGAGAACTATGAAAGAATTGAACTGGAATGGTGAAAATACCAGGATAGACTTATCACAGTTCTCAAAAGGTATTTATGTGATGGAAGTAA
>CAIUKU010000055.1 GCA_903899825.1 uncultured Bacteroidales bacterium
CAGAAGCATAAATTTATCTTTTTCTTCCATTTTCACTATTTATCATAATTATATAATATACTGAAAATAAACAATTAAACTGAAATATATTTTCATTTTTATATACAACTTATCATAAGTTTTCGTATCTTTGTGTTGCAATTGTGCGATAATTTTTTTTTCTGATTTATTTTATATTAAAATTTATTTTTTATGTATAAAGATACTTTTAATGATAATGTTACACTCTACACATTATTAAATGACAGACGTCCCACTAAAGATGGTTTATTTCCTATTCATTACCGCATTACATACAAACGTGAAAGGCAATATTTTAAGTCCGGTAAATATTGCAGTTACTCAGATTGGGAATTAGTAATTGATGAATCAAAAAAAGGAAGTAAAAGAGCAACTATCATTGATTTAAGAAATGAAATCCAGTTAGGTCATGAAACCATTAAAGAAAATATCAAATATGTCATTGCTAACAATAATGGTATTTTTTCTTTTGATAAATTAAATAACCTGACAAAAAAGAATATTTCCGACACCCTCAATTCAGCTTTTCAGGCCAAAATAGATAATACCAAAATGGATGGTAAAATGGGAACCTCGGTTTATTATAATTGTGCGTTGCAAAGTATTAAAAAATTTATGGGAGATAATATCAAATTTTCTGATATTACTGTTGATTGGCTTAATAAATATCAAAAATACATGATCAAAAACAATGCTACTTACACCACTATTGGCATGTATTGCCGTGCCATCAGATCAATAATGAATGAAGCCTTAAAAAATAGTATCATCACAGTAAAAGATTATCCTTTCGGTAAAGGGAAATATGAAATTCCAACAGGTGAAAGCCGGAAAATGGCATTAACCATTCAGCAAGTCGGTAATCTAATGAAAGCAGAAGCCAATGAAACCGAAAAAAAATACCGTGATTTATGGTATTTCTCTTATTTATGTAATGGTATTAATTTAGCCGATTTATGCAATTTAAAGAAAACTGATATAAAAGATGATGTCATCAGATGGTATCGCCAGAAAACCATCAATACTTCTAAGAAAAAAGTAAAAATCGAAGCAGTTGTTTTACCTCAGATGTATGATATTATTGATAGATGGACCATAAAAGAAAAAAATACTGATTTCATTTTCCCTTTTCTTACCGGCCAGGAATCTCCCGAAGACACCAGGAAGATCATACAAAAGATTACTGCAGCCATTAATAAATATGTGAAACAGATTGCCCTTCGTATTGGCATTTCTGAAATTTCCACCTATACCGCCCGCCACAGTTTTGCAACAGTACTAAAGAGGAGTGGAGCAAATATTGCCCTTATATCCGAAAGCCTGGGACATACTGATTTAAAAACTACCAATGATTATTTGGCTTCATTTGAAATTGACGAGAAGAAAAGAAATGCATTAAAGCTGGTACCTGAATAATTTTAATTATACCTTATATATATAATGTATATAATTTGAGAAAGGGGAGTGCTTCCCCTTTTTTTTAC
>CAIUKU010000056.1 GCA_903899825.1 uncultured Bacteroidales bacterium
AGATAAATTTGCTTAGCTACAAAACAAAAACTTTAACCAGATTCTGGATATCAAAGTTTAAGCCATTACAATTATATTATTGGATTCTATCATTGAACAGATTATTGATAGATGAAATTTTACGGCATGTTTTTTGTTGCAAACTAAAAACATATTCTAAATAATTATAGACTAATATCAAAAGACTAATTCTGATAGGTCTTGTATCATTCCGATGTTTATTTTCAATAATTATTAGCAAATTTACACAATTTATTTTTCAGCTTTTTAATTATTATTTATCAATAATAAGTTAATATATATCATTGAGAGTTAAATAGCATAATAGCTATTCTTGAAAGAATGTATTACTTCAAATTATCTTTTTGTCGAATATTTTGAAAAAACAGATAAACAAAAACAAAAAAACTATGCAAGGGGCTATCAGAAAAGATAAATTGCACAAAGAGAGAAAATAATTAGAGAAACAGAAATTGAGAAATAAGAAATAAGATTAATGTATTTTCTTCTGTCTGATTTGGTATTTAATGAAATAATTAAGCCAAGATTTGCAATAAACAAGGAAAATAACATTAATACAATGTGTTCGATTGGCCAAAGGCGTTTAGATACTATCGTCATTGAACGTTCTGCTGAGAGATAATTAAATCCGGATTCAGATCCCAGATTTGAAAAGAGGATGAGACCAAATATTAATTGCAAATAAAGACTGATTATAAATCCAAATGAAAGTAATTTATCAAGATGAATAAAAGGCTGTGCTTTAAAAATTCCTTTATAGGATCGAAAAAAAAGCCAGATTGCAATGACCAGAAAGCTAATACTAATAATAATGTGTAAGATTTTAATTATTGGAAATCCACCTTCTGCGTTCATATCAAGTATCATATCTAGCTGATTTATATTTATTTATAATCTATTAATTGTTTAAAACTGCAACAGCAAGCATTTTTGCCTGTAAAATCCTATCGGCCATTCCGATTCCATTTCTTAGGTTTCCTCCTATTACAAAACCAGGATATTGATTTTCAATTTCTTCAATCGCTTTAAATCTTTCACCACTATCAGCTTCATACTGTGGAATGGCCCATTCATGACGAATAATTTTTAATAAATCGGGTTTAAATTCATTGAGCTGCATTAAATCGCAAATTTCTCTCTGTAGAATTTCCAAGACTTTATCATCAGATAATAGATAAATTTCAGGTCTTCGAACACCACCAAGAAATATCGAAAACAAAGCACCATCTATAGGTGCTCTTTCATTCAATAGGGCTGACATAAACAATATACCTAAAATATCCCTTTTCTCTTTAAAAGGAATCAATCCTCCAAAAGCATCGAGTTTTAATCCCTTCCAATGATCGAATCCCAATACTACTTCAATCACTTTAGTATAATGCAACGACTTGATTTTCTTAATCAATTCTGAATTAATAAATGGAGCAATCTGCTCAATCTGGTATGCTCCAACTGTAGTTATAACTTTTTGGGTTTCAATTTCAACTGATTCTCCTTTTTTATTTTTATATGAAACTACAAAGTAATTGTTTAGAGGTTTTAACTCAATATGATTACATTCAAGAAGTACCTGCTCTTTACCTATTTTATTATAAATAGCGTTAATTAGATTTGAAAGTCCACCTTTTACTGAAAATACGCTTCTGTTAACTTTCTTTTCTTCTTCGGTTTTTTTAATAAAGCTTTTTTTAATGGTTCCCTTGATAAAACTTCCATAATCCTGTTCTAAATTATAGAGTTTCGGCAAGGCGTATTTTGGAACCAGACGATTCGGATCCCCGGCATAAACGCCTAAAATAAAAGGATCAATTGCAAAATCAAGAAAGCTTTGCCCCATTCTTCGTTTTACCAGTTCTGCAAGTGTTTCATGTGGATTATTTCCTTTTTTACGAAAAGGTTCTGCCAAAATTCTGAATTTATCTTTCAACGTAAATAATGGAGTTGTAATGGCTGCTTTTAAACTTCCTGGTAAAGCTTCCCATTTCCCATTTTTTAAGATTAGTCGTTTCTTTACATTCTCATTGGCCTCTTCCAATACACATTCGTCTTTATAATCTTCAAAAAGTCGAATTACCTCCTCATTTCCAATCACACCTGAATTTGGTCCTTCTTCGAAAATATATCCATTTTCATGCACAGTGTTAATTACACCACCCACTTTATCAGAACGTTCTAAAATCAGGAAATCGCTTCCATTCTTTTTCAGATGATGAGCTGTAGCAAGACCAGTAATGCCGGCTCCAATAATTATAACATCTTTCATGTATTTATATTTTATTAAATTGTTGATATCATTAATGTTATATCATTTAAATTAATTAGCATTATACAAGTTTCGCCCATGGAATGCCAATGATATATTCATTTCATTTGTATCTTTAGAACTTGGGCATTTCATTTCAATTATTTGTTTTAACGATTTCGATTAACAATTTTATAAACAATTCATCAGCCTGAGGAATTTTAACCCTGGATATATTTTTTATGCTAAGCTCGTTTTGAGCAAATGGAATAATGTCCTGGTCAAGATCATACAATGTTTCCAGGTTTTCATTTATAAAACTTATGGGAATAATAATAATTTGACTTTCTCCACTTTTGGCAAGTTCCGTAAGCTTATCTTTGGTATCAGGTCCTATCCATTTTCCTTTCATCCTGGATTGATATGAGAATTCAAAATCTAATGTCAATTTATCAGCTATTAATTTTGAGCTTGCTTCAATCGATTTTGGATAAGTATCCCCTTTGTCTGCTAAATATTGAGGGATGGAATGGGCACTGAACAACAAATATGGCTTATTTAAATTTTGTTTTACAATATGGTTGGAAATTAGATTTACCCAAAAATCTATAAATGCTTCCCATTTATAAAATTCATTTACAAAGTTAATTTTAAGATCCTTGTTTACGGAAGCTATTTTCTTCACGTCCCTTTCTACACTTGAAGTAGTTGAAAAGCTAGCCTGAGGATACATTGGAATTATAGTAACATCCAAAATTCCTTCCTTAATAAATGAATATAAACTCTCTTCTATCAAAGGAGAAGAATATGAGAATGCTTTTTTTACAACAAAAGCGCTTCCTAACTCTTTTTGCAAAGCAAGCTGAATCTGATGCGTCGCCTCAATTATTGGTGATCCGCCAATTAATTCATACTTTTTCCATGATTTTTTATAACGGGTATTGCTGATAATCATTGAAAGTAAACAACGTCCAATTTTACCAAAAGGTAATATTGAAGGGTCGTTAAACATTCGGGATAGAAAAACTTTCAGCTCTTTTGGAGATGTAGCCCCTCCCATATCAACTATTAATACTCCTTTTATCATACTGTTTTTGAGTAAATGGTTTCACCCTGTTTCAAATCCGGATCAAAAGCCATGGCAATATTCCGGGCAATCATACGACCATTATCGCTGATTTTGATTCCCTCATCATTTATACTAATCAAATGATCTTTTTCAAAGTCAATTAATTTGGCCGGATCAAAATTGATGATGGCCTTAATTTCATCTACTGACATATTAAACTCTAAAGCTATTTCTTCAAAAATCAACAAACCATTACACATTATACTATTGATTACTGAACGGACAATTTGCTGTTTTGTACTTAAAGTATAGCCTCTTTCAATTGCATAACCTTCTTTTTCAATCGCTTCCATATAAGGTAGTATTCCTTTCAGATTTTGAGCATAAGCACCCCATAACTGACTAATGGAAGAAGCACCAAATCCATATACCTGACCGGTAGTTTCAAGAGTACAGTATCCCTGAAAGTTTCTGTGTAATCTTTTATTTTTGAAAGCTTTGGCCAATTGATCATCAGGGTGAGCAAAATGATCAATTCCAATTGCTTCATAACCTGCATCCTGTAAAAGCTGAATATTATTAATCAGCATTTCCATTTTCTCATTTGGTTGAGGAAGTCCGATTTTTTCAAGTTTGAGCTGTTCTTCTTTTACCCATGGAACATGAGCGTAAGAAAAAGTTACTATTCTGTCGGGTTTGATGGCAATTGCCTGAGTCATCGTTTCAATAAAACTATCAACAGTTTGAAGAGGCAAACCATATATAAAATCAAGATTGATTCCGGTAAATCCTTTGGTTCTTAAATAATCAACTACATCTTTTACAGGAAGTTTTGGTTGCTGACGATTTACAACAGCTAAAACATCTTCTCTGAAATCCTGAATACCAAGACTCATTCTATTAAATCCCATTGCTGCCAATTGATCAATATGTGAATAGTCAAGATAGGCAGGACTACACTCAATAGCAATTTCAGCATTTTTATCAAAAACAAATTTCTTTTTAAGAAGATTCATGATATCTTCAATGTATTTCATTGAAATTGAATTGGGTGTGCCTCCACCCCAATGGATTTGAGTTAGTTTACGGTTCTTGACGTCAAGATGAGAAGCTACATTATTTATTTCCTGCTTTACAGCATCAATATATCTTTCAACGATGGAGCGCTTTTGTCCGATGACAGTATTGCATCCGCAAAAATGACAACGTTGTGGACAAAAAGGAATATGAATATAAATCGAAATATTCTTAGGTTGCTGAACATTAGAAGCCCTTAATTGATCAATATAATCAATGGCTGTAAAATTAGTATGAAAAAAGTTTGCGGGAGGA
>CAIUKU010000057.1 GCA_903899825.1 uncultured Bacteroidales bacterium
CCACAAAAGATTTGTAAAAAATATAGGTTGCTGTAAGCTAGTATTCTATTAAGAATGTGTTGCCGGCTGCTTTAGCTGCCGGATATGTTTTGTGAAATGAATGGGCTTTAGCCAAATTTATTGCTATTTTTTCCTGACTTCCGCATAATAAATGTTAAATCAGATTTTATGTAACTTAAAATACATACAATCAGTAATTTATATTTTTTAGACATTAAATTTTGGGTGTTAATTTCTAAAATTCTATCTTTGTTTTTATGTTTATCAGGGAATTACGACATAAAAATGGAGGAATTTACATTCAGGTAGTCGACAAAAGCTCCGGAAAATACAAAGTTCTAAAAAGTTTTGGGTCATCTACGAGTACTGAAGGTATTCTTGAACTTAAGAAACGGGCATCAATGTGGATGCACGAGCATCAAGGTGTTCGCGAAATTGATTTTACACGCGAGATTGAACAGGTTGAACAGTTACTCAGCGGAATAACTCACCTAAAGTTAGCCGGAATTGAACTTGTGCTAGGTCGGATATTTGATAATATTGGCTTTAATAAGATAAACGACGAGCTGTTTCGTAGTTTGGTTCTATACCGATTGGTTTACCCCAAAAGTAAATTAAAAACGACAGAATATCTGTACCGATACGAACAAAAAGAATGGAATGAAGATGCCATTTATCGATATATGGATAAGCTTCACTCAACTCAAAAGGAATTGGTACAGCAAATAAGCTACGAACACTCATTAAAGGTTTTAGGTGGGCAAATCAATGTGGTTTTTTACGATGTAACCACACTCTATTTTGAAATAGACCAGGAAGATGAACTTCGGAAAACAGGATTTTCAAAAGAAGGAAAACATCAAAACCCACAAATTATCTTAGGGTTGCTTGTAAGCAAGAATGGCTATCCGTTGGCTTATGATATTTATCAGGGTAATAAATTTGAAGGTCACACACTATTGCCGGTATTAGATTCATTTAAATCAAAATACAAAATAGAACAATTGACTATAATCGCAGATTCGGGACTGCTTTCACAGTCAAATATAGATGAGCTACAAATAAAGAAGTACGAATTTATATTAGGAGCCAGAATAAAAAATCAGAAATCTTCTGTTCAACAGAAGATTTTAAGTCTTCAACTCAAAAATGGCCAAAGTCAATTGCTTGAGATCGATAATTTAAAGCTGATTATTAGTTACTCTGATGATAGGGCAAAAAAAGACAAATATAATAGGGAGAAAGGGTTGAGAAAGCTCGAAAAGCAGGTGAGGACAGGTAAATTAACCAAAACCAGCATCAACAACAGAGGATACAATAAGTACTTAACGCTGGAAGGAGAGCTAAATGTAAAGATTGATATGGAAAAATTCAATCAAGATGCATATTGGGATGGATTAAAAGGATATATCACAAATTCTTCCCTCACAAAAGATGAGATACTCGAAAACTACCATCATTTATGGAAAATTGAAAAGGCATTTAGGGTTGCCAAGTCAGACCTAAAAATAAGACCTATTTATCATAGACTACAACGTAGAATCGAAGCTCATATTTGTCTTACATTTACAGCATATAAAGTTTACAAAGAGCTAGAAAGACAATTGAAAGAAAAGCACGTACCTTATAGTGCTACAAAAGTTATTGAAATTGCACAAAGCATATTTGAAATTGAAATTATAACTCCAAAATCAAAAGAAATTGTACGAAAAGTATTGCTTTTAAATTCAGAGCAGAGGAATTTGAGTAGTTTTCTTCAATTTGGGTGTTAAATCGAGGAAGTCAGGAAAAAGAAAAAAGAAGAATAATCAATGTTTATTCGTTTCTTAAATCGGATATAAATTGAGTACGAATACTTTTAGTAGTACCTATATATATCCACGTAAATCCATTGATTATAAACAGTATAACAAGGGTTAAAAGCAGAGTTATTGGTACATCGGCGTTATTTGATAAGAAATGCTGTAAATTAGCAATAAGTGACGAAATAATGCCAATGGTAATGCCTGCAAAAAGGATTCCAATAAATTCGTA
>CAIUKU010000058.1 GCA_903899825.1 uncultured Bacteroidales bacterium
AAATAAATAATTATACTATGTTTAATTTTAAGAAAATGCTTTGACTAAATCAAAGCATTTTTTAAGATTGATAATAGGGACAAAAGGGACAATAAGACAATCAGCAAAATTATTTGACTATACAGTATATAATGATTTGTAAGCATCATAGTATTCATCCGGAGCGACATTCAAGCTAAAAGAATGATAGAGCTCATTGCATAGAATCTCCAAGTTGCTATTTGTCAAGGAAAAATTCTTTTCTCTATCCAATATCCATACTTCAGGGTTGTGTACTGTGAATTGCTGCTTGATGAGGGCTTTTAATCTGAATTTCTGATAATCTGATTTTAGTAAAAAATCAGCGATATCCAGCCCTTTTAGCTTTTCTTGTTCGGTTGCCTTGCATTCTAATAAATCAGAAAATTTATAATTTGTAATATTCAAGGTTTTTGCCTTTTCGGTCCAGCTATCATACGCCAAGAGATCGGGAAAGAATATAATTTTACGGTTGTGCAAATTTGTAAAAAAATCGGGTTTGAGGTTTTGTTTACCACCAGATGCCAGCCATATATAGTCGGGGAAGTAGAGGCTTGCGATAATTGCTGTTTTTTCAGATTCAACAATAGCCACTGTCTTTGATTTATCTTGCAGCAAGTGTTCACCAAAAAAGCATTGTGAGAGATTGAAATCATCTATTTGGTATTTTTTATGCAACCAATAGATACGTTCGGGCTCTTTCACTCTTTTAGCGGTTGATTCATCATACAACATAATTTTACCGGTTCTTATTTTTCCTGAATAATCTAACTGATTAAAGACTGTAGCACCAGGCCAATGCTCGGATGTACCAATGTAATATTTCCGGACAAGTGCAGCAGTGATGTCTTTACCAAATCGATTATTTAAAAAACGGACAAAATTGTTGTTTTGATAGTTTGTTAAACTTAGTCTGAAAATATCAAAAGGTACGAATGATACTATTTTGGGAATAGCGGTTTCGTGATGAATATGCCTATAGGGTTGCTGACAGAAGGCATCAGGGGTATTATTGTCAGGTAAATCGGGTAAAAAAGTCTTACCACAGCTGTGACAGTATCCTTTATCGGTATAACCTATGAAAGGAACAAATTTGCCATCATCATTGCTTTTGCCACAAGGGCAGAGTTTTACACGTTTTCTGTTTTTATCCAGTTCAAGTTTTGGTAAAGGTTCGAAATTATAATTGTTATTGCTCATCATTGCTATGGGGTTTTGTCCTTTTTGTCCTTATCATACAAAAAGTTATTAACTTAGGGACAATAAGGACAATAAGGACATGTTGTTTATTATTTTATTTTAGCATAATTACCATGTGATGTTTTTACAAACATTTTTTCATCGGAGATAAAACGATCCATAAACTTTTCATTTTTTCCAAAACCTTGACCAATATTTATTGCTTCTTTTGTAGTAAAGATATCGGGTAATGCATTGAATAAATCTATTTTATCCTTAGAATAATTAGTTTCAATATTCGTATTATTGATAATAGCATGCACTTTGGAAGCTGTTATCCTAAAATATTCAATCAACTTAATTGCAGCTGTGACAGCATTTTCAGTTATGCATTGAATATTTTGATCGTTTTTGCAAGCATAATCAGCCATTTGGAGAATCAGCGCCAATCTGATGACATAAATCTCTAATTTGCTGTAAATACTTGAAAAAGCATCATCTGCGTTATTGATTAAATCATCATTGCTATTCCGCCAGTTTTTAAAATGCTCTTTTGCTTTTTCATCAAATTTTAAAATGGAGGATAGCGGATTAAGGCTTTCATCGTATTGCTGCTGCAAATCTAGGAGAAAGTTTATAATATCATGCCAATTATTTAATATATGTTGTGAAATCTCTTTTTCACTCCAATATGGTTTTATAAGATTGTCGGGCATTACAAATAAAATTCTTTCAATAAAGCCATTGTCATTGCGACCGTTTTTACTCATTTCGATTAAAACTTTGTTTTGTATAGTACCCACAACCGGAATATAAGGATTTGGCAAAAAAACAGGATCCCCATTTTTACGATCAATAATAAGAGGTTTGGTACTCCAAGCAGATAACCAAAATTCCATTTCGGAACCGTTGTTGTAACGATTGAAATTTTTGAACCAGGCAGCCAGTTCATCCATATACACACAAATACCTCTTTTATTATATTTATGTACCTGTATTAAAGCTTCCGGCGTAAAATCAGAAACAATGAATTTATACCAATAAGGTTTCTGAGGTTCATCGATACACTGTTCTTTTTTGTCTTTAGCTGAAAGAGCTTGAAGTTTATCGTACTCCTGCTTTTTTAGTTCGTAGACCTGATATGATTTTTTATCTCTATTCTGGATTGGATTTAAAGCAAAAGATAAAGGATGTGTTTTATTTATACCAGATTTACCGACCAATGCCATGTATAACACTGCAGATTCATTCCAGCCATTCTTTACCTGTACCTTATATGTATTGCCAATAGCAATAGAAACTGCAGTCAATAATGAAGCTGCTATATAATCAACCGGAAAATCGAGTGTTTCGCTAGTTATATTTATTATTTCCTGAATTTTTGCAGGTAATACATCAACTGGGAATGAAGTTATTGTATTGAACTGAAAAGGAATATTCAATAAATCATTTTCTGTAATATTCTCAAAATTAATATTAGTATTTTCCATAATCAATATGTCTATTTTTAGGTGAAAATATTTTGTTATGCAATTGGAAATGATTATCTTTGTAGATAGTTTTTAAATATATCAGGGAGGCGGCTTTTGGAAGAGGCGGCCTCTTTTTGTTTTCTTTCATGTTTACCTCCTTGTTTTATTAGCTGCAGCTGCTGCAATGGATGAAAGAACGTTTTTAGATTTAGGTTGGCGATTTACAGTGTTGGTTTCTAACCATGACTGTAATTCACTTCTAGAGAATACCAGGCGATTTCCCATGAGCTTGTGAGGAATGCCATTGGAATAGGTTAATTTGTATACTTTGGATCTCGAATAGCCAGTAATAATACAAGCTTGTTCAAGGTTGATCCTGTCGTTTACAATTACTTGTGGAGTTTGCTGATGATGGAGCAAATCCCTCAGTGCTTTTACTTCCTGAATTAACCAACATATTGCAATTGGGAAATTAATGTGGTTAATCTCATTGTTTTCATTAATAAATTCTTCCACTTTCCGGGCTGAATTTATTTCATTGTTTTTTTCCATTTTTATTATTTTGAAAAAATTAATAAATATGAAAAGGATCCTTTTCTTTTGTTTGAAATTTCAAAGTAAAGGTACAACAAAATGAAAGTTTATGTAACTGAATATCAATATATAAACCGACACAAAGTGTCGGAAAAATGTCGAAAAGTGTCGGAAAGTGTCGGTTTTTGATTTTAAGAATCATAAAAAGCCCAGTAAAAACAAGGCTTTAGCAATTCTAAAATGTATCGGAAATTAATATTTCTCTAAAATGGATGTCAAATCTGAAGTTGTACCAGTTTTATCTTGATTCTTTCTATGAAAAACACCTTTTGAAAGATAAAAACAAGCATTTAATTGTTTCAAAGAAAATTTAAAATGATCTGCAAATCTAATACCATCTGCTTTATTTGCACACCAATAACATTTTTTTATACCGTTTGGTAATCTTTTATGATTCATTATTTCGATAAAATCATTAAGACTTATATCCATAAAATATTTATTTATTAAAGAATTGTATATCTCTTTATAAGGAGAAGACTCTAAATTATTATTTTCATTTAATGCAGAATTAGTTACAGACGAAGGAGAGGATTCTATTGTTTGAGATGTTATATTATTATTTTTAATAAAATAATCTATAAAAGCAGCAGGAGTTTCTAATATAATTTCCCATGCTTTATAACGTTTACCTTCAAAAACGCCATTTACATATAAGCCTTTACCCGGACATGTTGGTTTTTTATTGATACCATCATATTTTAAACCAAAACCATGCCCACCTTTGTAAACAGCTTCTTTCAGAATTAATTCTTTCCTATTTTCAGGAGTATCAATAAAAGGAATTAAACTTACATTATACCCATCAATAAAACCTTTGGCATATTCAATTATAGGAATTTCTGAAATACTAATTTTGTCTCTCTTAAGCCCTAATAATGCAAATAAAGGAACGGGTATTTCACCAAAACCATCAATTTCAATATACTTATATTCACATTTAAGAAAATATATATCCATAATAGGTTTCGGTATAATTAGAAATTCTACAAAGCTATCTGAATGTTTTTTATAACTTAAACTATGAGTATCAATTTTTTTGAGTTTTTTTTGAGTTTCATTAGTTGAAATCGCTTCTTTAACCCTATCATCTAATTCTTTCATAGTTTTCATAACTACAGACACAATTTCTTTAGTTTTAGTTTTATTAATAATTAATTCATTTTCATTTAAAAAATCTTCAATTATTTTTAAAGAATTAAAACGAATGAAATAAAAAAAAGACTTTCTAATTTGAGCAATACTGGGTATATGATTAAAGCCATCAATAAAATCGACTGGTTCAGCATCAATAATATCACTTAATACATTTGAATTTGAA
>CAIUKU010000059.1 GCA_903899825.1 uncultured Bacteroidales bacterium
ATTCTGGTTATTTATAAACCTGATTATGATAAAAAAATGATATTATCTTACTTAAAATATGAATTTGGAGATGGCTATTTTTATTATGATAAGCATAAACCTCATATCGTAGGAAAGTTTTTCACGGAATATAAAAATATTGGAGAAATTGAAAATGGAGAAAGTCTAATAAAAAAACTCCCCAGAATGGATAATTCAACCAATATTTATGATCAGAAAATGATGCAAAACAAAGCCTTTTGGCTGGATTATAATATTGTAATTAAAGAGTAAGTAAGTCTAAATTTTTAATAATGAATGCTTAAGGTATCTTTTATAAGAATCAAACCGATAGCTTAATAATCTTTACTGATAACTCATTCGTTATTGATAACATTAGATTGGAGTTAAATCAGACTGTTTTCACCAGTCCTGACAGGGTTTAAAACCCTGTCAGGACTGTAAATCAGCATCTCTTATTATTAAAAATCCTTTCGCTTTTTGGTTTTTATACTGTATTTCAACCCGTCGGGTTGAAAAAGCATTTAACATGTAATACCTTGATGGTAATGCGTTTGCTATTTCAAATCTTCAATATAATCCAGGTCTTTGCCGTAGGTTTCTTCTATAAAGAAAACGGAAACAAATGCAATTACTGTAAAAATCACACCTACAATTACACCTGCATACCATAATCCATAAACAGGCGTCAAAGCTCCTAAAAGGAAAGTAATCAGTATGGTAAATCCTCTCACAAAATTAGGTGCAGAAGTTGTGACAGTGGCTCTTAAATTGGTTCCGTACTGTTCGGATGCTGCTGTAACAAAAACAGTCCATAAACCACCCATAGGAATGCCTAACAATAACAATATGCTGTAAAACATCACCGGGCTTGCGCCTCTTAACGAAAAGTAAACGATGGCAAAGAATGCTATGAAAAGAATTGAAATGATAATCGGTTTTTTACGTGATTTTAATTTTAGCGAAAGATAACCAAATAAAAAGCTGCCAATGGCTGCCCCGATATAATGTATCATTACCGAAGTTGATCCTTTAACCGGTCCGGTAATATGCAGTGCATCCTGAGCTAAACTTGGTGCATTAATGGCAAGCACACTTACAGTATACCAGGTTGGTACCGCCAAAAGAATCAGGAAAATAAACTTTTTAAAGCGTTTGACATTTGTAAATAAACTTAAAAAATTGCCTTTGCTTACTTTTATCATTTTGGTTTTTTCGTACATCCCCGATTCGTAAACCGCAATCCTCAAAAATAATAACAATAAACCCAATCCGCCTCCTGTCCAGAAAGCTACCCGCCAGTTGAACTTTTCTGCCACCAAAAAAGCAAGGGCAGAACCAGCGATGCCAATCCCCGAAACGATACTGGCACCAAGACCCCGTGATTCTTTTGTCATTACTTCTGACACCATGGTAATGCCAATGCCCAGTTCACCCGCAAGTCCGAAACCGGCAACAAATCGTAACATTGCATATTGGTTTATATTTTGCACAAAACCATTTGCAATATTTGCAACGGAATACAGGAAGATGGTAAGAAATAATATCGACATCCGCCCTTTTTTATCACTTAAAATCCCCCAGATAATTCCGCCTATCAACATTCCGGCCATTTGCATACTCAGCAGAAAATTACCCTGCGAAAACAATGCATCTTTATCTGTAATTCCCAAATCAATCAGACTGGGATTTTTAACAACGCCAAATAAAATCAGATCGTAAATATCGACAAAATAGCCTAGGGCAGCCGCAATTACAATAATATTTAATATTTTTTTTGAGGGGGCAGGACTCATAATTCCGAAGTATTTTAAAGTTTAGATTTTAATAAATGTCATTTTTTTAAGAACATTGCAGTCCCATTTTAAATTTTTGACTTTTTAAGTGCATCAAGATAAATCTTTCTGATGCTATTTTTTTCTTCCCGATTACATATAGATTCAATGGCAGGCATCAAATCATTGTTGTACTAAATTCCGCAAAAGCGGAATAGTTATCTGCAAATATACGTATAAGATACTGAAAGGGAGTCCCACCTCCCTAAATTATTTCTAATTTAAATTCAGTATCATGAAAAAAAG
>CAIUKU010000060.1 GCA_903899825.1 uncultured Bacteroidales bacterium
ACATTTTCAAAGAAAAATTGAGGCTCTGTCACTTTTCCATTCAGTTTGGTCTAATAACTCAGAAGATTGGACAGAGTTTATGACTGCCACACACACCTATTATGGCAAACTTTCTAACACAAAATTTGCCGAAGGTTTTCTTTCAAATAAATTTCTTCTCTATTGAATAATTTAACGATTAAAAAAAGTATCAATCAATTAAATTACCGGTTTTTAAACAAAACTGGTATTACTGTTGGCCATACTCGAAGTATACGGGCTAAGAAGAATATTATTGCATCAATCGGTATAAAAGGTATAAATATATTAATAAATCTTATCTATATTCCTATTCTATTGGATTATCTGGGACAAGACGATTATGGCGTATGGCTAACGATTAGTTCAACTGTTGCATGGTTTGGATTCTTTGATATTGGATTAGGACACGGATTAAGAAATAAACTAGCAATATCCCTTGCAAAAAAAGATTATATTCTTGCAAAAAAATATGTAAGTACAACCTACGCAATTTTATTTGCAATTAGTTTAGCGATTATATTTACATTCTCTTTAATTGCTGGTTTTTTTGATTGGAATTCAATTTTTAACACCATGAAAATCAACCAAAATGATCTTAAAATTGTTGTTTTAATAGTGTTTAACTCCTTTTTCATCCGATTTGTTCTTCATTTAATTGGAATCATTTTACTTGCAGATCAACGGCCTGCAATAAACAATGTTTTCAACCTAATTTCTAATGCATTAGCTCTTTGCATAATAATGATTCTAATGAGGTTAACAAAGGGAACTCTAATTCAATTTAGTATAGTATTATGCGGCGCTCCAATTCTTGTATTCCTACTCTCATCAATATTTTTATTTAGAACAAAATATAGAAATATTGCTCCAGCATATAAATTCGTCGATTTTTCATTATCTTCTGACTTATTAGGGTTAGGTGTAAAATTTTTTATTATTCAATTGACAGATATAATTATTTACACTTCAACTAATTTTTTGATAAGCTCATTCACAAATCCTGGACAAGTAGTTGTTTATAATATTGCCTACAAATTATTTTCTGTTTCGACCATGTTGTTTACAATTATTTTAACTCCGATGTGGTCAGCAATTACAGAAGCATATACAGTTGATGATATGGAATGGATTAAACGCACTGTAAAAAAAATTCAATTAATAGGTTTGCTTTTGTGTATAGGTGTTGTCGTAATGGTATTTGTGGCTCCTATTATCTACCATTACTGGATTGGCAGTAGAGTTGCAGTACCATTCGAAATCACTTTTATTGTTGCTGTCACAGCTGTTTTAAGGTTACTCTTTAGTGTTTTTGTAGCATTTCAAAATGGAATAGGCAAAATAAAAATAGTATTATATTTATCAATAATTCAATCGATTACATATATTCCATTAGCATATTTATTAGGAAAAACATGGGCGATGGGGATAACAGGTATTGTTTTAGCTGGCGCACTAATTGAAATACCAATGCGTATACAAC
>CAIUKU010000061.1 GCA_903899825.1 uncultured Bacteroidales bacterium
AAATAATTATTTATATATCATTACATTGCAAAATTGATAAAACTCGTTATAATGTTTTGAAAAATATAGGTACTAGGAAAGAAAATTAATTAACCGTGAAAAGAAAATAATAAATAATAAATGTGCATTTTTAAAAATGTTGAAAAAAATTGGTATAAAATAATGTAAATATAGTTTAACAAAGTAATAAGAAACGAACTATAATAAATTTAATTACTTTAAAAAACAACAAATGAAAATACTGTTTTTAATTGTTGCCTTTCTTTTAATGGGATATTCTGTTCAGGCACAGAATGCTGAAGAAGTGATAAAAAAAATGAAGGCATCTGTACAACAGCTTAATACCATTCGCTTTGAAATGGATAAATCCTGTTTTAATTATTTCAATGTTTCAAATTTCAAAATGAAGGTAGATATTGTTTTTGATACAAATGCACCAATGCTTCCTCTCATCAGAAAAATGAACTTTGAATTTACTGAACTAGATTCACTTGAGCCAAAACATAATAGGAAAATATTTAAAGATAAGCAATATATTACCATTAAGGATTATACCCGTGAACTATTAATAGATCATATTTCCAAAGATAAACTGGATAATTTACTTGTTGATTTTCAGTTAGATGTATTTCCTTTTTTTGAATCTACAGCAGTTGCATATCTGGATTCTTTATTTGAAACTGAGTATAAAACTGATTTTATGGATATGAAAAAAATAAGTTATACTGTTTCCTCAGATACTGCATGTTTAAGCGGGGATTGCTTTCTGGTGAAATTATCGGCACCTTCTGATTTATCAGCGGGTTATAATAATGATTCCAATGATATAGAAATGTGGGTTAATTATAAAGAAGATAATTCTTATTTCTGGATCAACAAAAAAACATATTTTCCGGAAAGATTCAGGCATGAGTATACTATTGAAAATGGAGGATTTGGCTATTACGACGACTACCGGTTTACAAAGATTGAGAAAGATGTACAAATTAACGATTCAACATTTGGATTTAATGTAAAAAACTTTAAAAAATACAGAATTGAAGAAAATTTACCTAAAGGAACTACTACTATTCAGGAAGCGTTTTTAAAAGCACCAAATATATCCGGTATTACTCAGAATGGTGATAGTATAAATTTATACGGTCAGCACTCGGAAATTTATATCGTTGATTTTTGGTTTTCAAATTGTCCGACTTGCTTAGCTGCAAAAAGTTTTATTGAAAAAGAAATTATCGCTAAATACAAAACTGATAAAGTGATGGTACTTGGTGTGAATCCAATTGATAAATCATTTTCTGCAGTAAAAAGGGCATTAAAAGAAGATGTTCAGAATTATCCATATATTTTAAGTAAAGAAGCTGCAAAACAATACCATTTATCGGCATATCCGGGTATTTACATACTGAATAACAGGTTTGAAGTAATACAGTCTTTTAATTCTTTTGGAGAAAGGGTTGAAAAAGAAATTGCATTATTAATTAGTAAATTTTTAAAATAGAAAAGATGTAAATGAAAAATCAGGAATACCAGACTTTTTGTTAATTGAACCCCCATGGAATATAAAAAAATCTTCATAAGTTTTTTTCTTCTGTTATTGCCGTTTACTGCTATATTGCAACCTGCCCGTTTGCAATTATTATCCATACTGAAATCATATGATCAGCTTCAATACCTGGAATATTCGTTTACTTATTCTTCATTAGATAAAAATGCTGATACTTTTAATCTTGAAAATAAAGGTGAATTGCAGTTTACAAGATTCAAAAGTAAAACTTATTACCGTATAAGTGGATTAAATCTTGATATTTATTTTACAAATAAATTTATAAGCAGAAAGCACTTTGTAATGAAAGCCAATAGTGAATATACGACAGTACATGATATAGAAAACAGCAATGTTAGAATCTATGAGAAAATGGATAATCAACTCTGCTATACGCACTTTAAAATTCAACAAATTATTCCTCCACTTTTGCTAAATGACAGTTCAGATTTATATAACAAAAGGTTCTTTGAAAAAATATTGTCTGAAATAAAACTGGATGAAAAAGATAGTTTAATTTCAAATATAAAATTAGAAGACAATTATCTGAATAAATATTATCGTTTTGAAATTTCGTTCAGAAATTTTGACGAAAATAAAGCATTCAGAAAATGGAATAAGTATTTTGAAAAAAAGTTTATTTTAGGTTTTAGTAGCAAAAGATTTATTATTATCATCGACAAAAAATCATTACTTCCTGTTGATTACACAATTAAGCTTGATAGTAATCAGTTTGAAGCATATCATTCTTTCATAGTTTCGAAAAAAGTTAATGATAGTCATGTAAGTTTTAACCCCTTTGATTATAATCCGGTTCCGTTAGCCGGATGGAGAACATGCATGATAAAAGGCAAAATACAAAATTCAGAGGGAGTTTTGTCAGATAAAACAGCTTTTGATTTTACAGAAGTCAATTGTCTGAATCAGGAAAAAATCAGACTTTTTGACTCTAAATCAGAACATATTTTACTCTTTGTATGGAATAGCCAGACTGCTGAAAATACTGAAGATTTTAAGAAAGTTAGCAATTTTGCATTAAAAAATCCGGATAAACTGATGATCATCGGATTGAACAATTATAACGAATCAAATGAATATATCGAAAAAATATATAAAAAGTTTAATTGGCAATTTCCAACTATTAAAGGTAGAGAAATCTCTAAAAAATTCCATATATCAGATTCACCTGCTTATATTTTAATTTATAAACGTGGTAATGAGTTATGGATAAACAATGCAATATTTATTCAAAACCTATCTAATATCCTAACCAATGTATCAAATTAGGTATATTTAAGGAAAATAAAAAATGTTGTAACTGAAATGATTATTGCTAACAGAAACAGATGAATCAAAGAAGCCATGAAAAAATGTCTGTTTTCATGGCTTTTCTTATATATATTTATAGTTTGTTACCTTTTCATTCTATCTTCTCTTCTTTCTTTGATTTCCTTGAGTAAATACTTTTTAAAATCTCTTTCGGCTTGGTATAGTTTCAGGAGTTTTTTTGCCGGCAATACCTTTTTAAATTCAATATGGTATTTCTTACGTAAATCAAGGATTTGCTGAGCCTGTATGATTTGGTTATCTGCCATTTCCAGTGCTTCTTTATCTGAAATGGTTTCAGTGTTTACATCCCTGTCTTCAATATTATTTTTGCGGAATGCTTTTTGCAATTCTTCATTTTTATCGCTGAATTCATTGTAAACCGGCCAGAATTGCTGAGCTTCTGTGGCTGTTAAAGACAGAGCGTTGGTGATGTATGCTATTTTCTGTGCTTCAATTTTTTCTTTGAGTACTTTTTTCCTTTGTCCATTCTGTGAATATCCCGGTAATGCAAACAGCATTACAAAAAGCAATAGTACTGATCTGGAAATTAAAATATTTGTCTTCATTGTATTAAGGATTAGATTTATAATTCATTAAAAATATCATTGTTATAGGCTGATTCTACTTCATCCGAAACTTCATCCAATGTAGTCTGAAATGAAGGATTCATATTGTTTTTTTCAGGATTGACTTTTGCAGTAGCTTCATTTGAAAGTACTTCAACCAGTAAAGTTTCGTCTATTTTGTCAACAAGGCTGTTGTTTTCATTTAATATTTCATCCCAATAAATGGTATTGGTTTGAGCCAGTGCTTTATTAGTATTGTTTTGATAAAAATACACCAAAGATACAGTAAGAATTACAAGAAAAGTAGCAGCTATTGCAAATTGTGGTTTTTGGATTAAGTTGAATAAAGTAACAGTTACTTTTGGAGTCTTCTGTTCCGTTATTTTTTGTTGAATTTTTGATGAAAGCTCATCAAAATATAAATCAGATGTATGAAATGGATTGTCTTTCTTTATGCTGGAAAGAAAAGGAGCCATTTCTTTTATTTCATCTGATAGCTTATCTGAATGTTGCATTTTAATTTATTTGTATTCTTTTGATGGTATTTTAATGAAAAGGTTTAATCCTGTGTTACTAATTCTTCGATTTTTTTTACAGCAATATGATAAGAAGCTTTCAATGCACCTACTGAAGTTCCCAATATTTCTGACATTTCTTCATATTTCATTTCTTCGTAATAACGCATATTAAATACCAGCCGTTGTTTTTCGGGCAAAGTTAAAATGGCTTTTTGTAATTTTAGCTGAATCTGATCTCCGTTAAAAAACTGATTGTCTTTCAGCGAATTGCTTAATTGCTGTTCTACATCCACAAATGGTAAAAAGTATTTGTTTCGTTTACTTTTCAAAAAAGCAAGGGCTTCGTTGGTAGCAATGCGATAAATCCAGGTAAAAAGCTGGGCATCTTCTCTGAAACCATCCATATTTTGAAAGATTTTAATGAAAGTATTTTGAACCAGATCATCAGTATCATCATGGTCTATTACAATACGGCGGATGTGGTAATAAATGGCTTGCTGATATTTTTTTACCAATAAGTTAAATGCATAATTCCGTGAATTGCTGTCACGAAATGCAATTAAAATAGCTGTATCTGTATTATCAGTCAATGGTAGAGTTATTTGTTATTGGTTATTAGTTATTAGTTATTGGTTATTGGTTACTGGTTATTAGTTGTTGGTTGTTAGATAATTATGTTGTTGGTAAAAAGGTTTTTGGAATTAAGTTGATAGGTTAATAGTAATTCCTACTTCTATCATAAATACATTAATTATTAAGATATTGGCATATTTCACTATTCACTATTCACTAATCACTAATCACTAATCACTAATCACAATTAACAATTCACCAATTTTGATAGCAAAAATAAGAAAAGGTTTAACGTAATCCTGCTACATTAAACCTTTTGAATTATTTATGTCTGAATATTAATGTTTTCTGTTGAAAACTTTTAATGCTGCCTCTACGATAGCATTTGTTGTTAAACCATATTTTTCCATGAGTTGTTCCGGGGTTCCGCTTTCGCCAAATGAATCATTAACAGCAACCATTTCCATAGGTGTTGGCAATTGCAGACTCAATAATTGGGCGATGCTGTCGCCTAAACCACCATTCATCTGATGTTCTTCGGCAGTTACCACGCATTTTGTCTTGTTTACAGAATCGAGAATGGCTTTTTTATCAATGGGTTTGATGGTATGGATATTGATAATTTCAGCACTTATGCCTTTTTCTGCGAGTATTTCTCCTGCTTCAATGGCATGCCAAACCAGATGACCTGTTGCAAATATGCTGACATCAGATCCTTCGTTTAAATGCAACGCTTTTCCAATTTCAAATTTTTGGTCGGCTGGTGTAAAATTAGGTACTTTGGGCCTGCCGAAACGAAGATAAACAGGACCTTCATATTCTGCAATGGCAATGGTTGCAGCTTTGGTCTGGTTAAAATCACAAGGATTGATCACACACATACCGGGTAACATTTTCATCAGGCCAATATCTTCCAATATCTGATGGGTTGCACCATCTTCACCCAGTGTTAATCCGGCATGGGAAGCACATATCTTTACGTTTTTTTCGGAGTAAGCTACTGATTGACGAATCTGGTCGTAAACCCTACCTGTTGCAAAGTTGGCAAAAGTTCCGGCAAAGGGAATTTTTCCACCTATTGTTAATCCGGCTGAAATACCAATCATATTGGCTTCTGCTATACCTGTCTGGAAAAATCTTTCAGGGAATTCATTTACAAAAGCATCCATTTTAAGGGATCCGATTAAATCAGCACAAAGTGCTACCACATTTGGATTACGTCTGCCTGCTTCAAGCAAACCTTCGCCAAATCCTGAACGTGTATCGTTGGAACCGCTGTTGGTGTATTTTTTTATCATTGTAAGTTTATTTTTTCAAATGTATGACAGAAACCGTGTATCAAAGGATGTTTTTTTGTTTTGAAACGTGGATTTCATTTTGATTAATTTCTGTATATGTTTACTGTAGTTGTTATTCCTGATTCTATTTTAAAATCTTTATCAATGCTGCTGATTGATTTTGCTGACATTTTCCCTCTGAATACAACCCTGTAGCTGCCAGGTTGTAATATTAGCGACTCAAGAGTAACACCTTCATTCAGATTGTACAGCCATTTCATTTTATTGTCTTCCATTACATAGAGACTTCCGTATCCATTTACTACCGTGTTGATTACGGCAATTCCGGGCATCGGAATCTCGATGGTAGTGGTATTGCTTTGTTTTATCTCAACATCTTTAATGATCAATCTGGGTAAGCATAATACCTCCAGGTCGTAATTTCCACACAAGTATTTTTCGGTTTGATTGAAAAACTGAACATTTAAAGTCTCAGGATTGCCTTTTTTACGGACAATGCATTGTAAGTTTTTATTGCTGATTGTATTTCCGCCCATTAATTTCAGTTTCATATAACCCTGAGGAGCATCCAGGGCAATGATTGAGTGTTTACCGGGTATTAAAGTGATGCTGTCTTTTTTGACAGGAGGAATGGTATGAACCACCAGGTTGTATTTAACCAATGGATCAATAACCAATGTATCCGGTATGCCTCTGTTGTTCAATGTATGTATGAAATTATATTTTATCAGACCGGAAAAGTTATCGTAGAAAGTCATGTTCGTATTGGTTTCTGTGGGTTTTCCCATCTCATCTAAAAGGTTCACCTGTGCAGTAGTTGAGTTTAATGCCTGTGAGATAACCACATTCAATGCTTTATTAAACTCTATTTCGCTGGTTGCATCAAAATAAGTACCTACACAATCGAAACTTTCTTTAAAATTTTTACCGATTCCAATAATAAAAGGTTTTAAAATAATACCCTTTTTCTGTAAAAGCTGTGAAACAGCACAGGGATCTCCTCTACACTCTTCCAAACCATCGGTAATAAGGATTACAATATTTCTGCAATCTTTACAGGGAGGGAAATCATCTGCTGATTTTTCCAGTGAAAAAGCAATGGGGGTAGTACCTCTTGGTACCAGACTTTTGAGCTTGTGTTCAATTTTTTTTAAATTATTTTTCGAAAAGGGAATTTCAAGTTTGGAATCGTCGCAATCCTGAGGAGGAAAGTTTTTCTGATGCCCGTAAACCCTGAATGCCAATTCAAGATTCTGAACATCTTTAAGGCTATCCAGCATATTAGAAAGCAATTTCTGCGCAATATTGATCTTTGTATCGCTTTGCCATCTGCCAAACATACTTTGCGAACAGTCAAAAATAAACAGTATTCTTGTTAAGGGTGGAGGCATATCATTCTCTTTATCTTTTTGCTTTTGAGCGAAAGACAAGGTTGATTGTAAAATCAAAACCAGAAGTATAAAAAACTTTATATATGCTTTCAAATTGAATTATTTAGTGATTGTAAAGAAATTACCTATTAACTTTAAGTACTTTAGGCACTCTAAGTACTTAAGGCACTTAATAATCTCCCAAGGTTTCCTCAAGCTGAGCCAGGGCTTTTGCCAATTGTTCGTCATTGGGTGCAGAACCATGCCATTTATGGGTTCCCATCATGAAATCAACACCTTGTCCCATTTCGGTTTTCATTAAGATAACGACTGGTTTATGTTTTTTGGTATGTTGTTTTGCAATTTTCAAACATGACACTAATTCCTGCATATCGTTGCCGTTGCATTCCAGTACATCCCAGCCAAAGGCTTCCCATTTAGCTTTTAAATTACCTAATGATAATACTTTATCTACAGGACCATCAATTTGTTTTCCATTGTAATCGACTGTAGCGATGAGGTTGTCTACTTTATTGGCAGCAGCATACATCATGGCTTCCCATATCTGACCTTCTTGTAATTCGCCGTCACCATGCAATGTATACACTATCCTGTCATCGTTATTGAGTTTTTTAGCCAAGGCAGCACCAATGGCAACAGAAAGTCCCTGGCCTAAAGAACCTGAGGCAATTCTGATACCCGGTAAACCATCATGGGTAGTTGGATGACCTTGCAGACGGGTATTCAATTTACGGAATGTGGCCAGTTCGCTGACGGGAAAATATCCGCATCTTGCCAAAACACTATAAAGCAAAGCAGAAAGATGTCCATTTGATAAAAAGAACAAATCTTCGTTTGTTCCATCCATATTAAATGGCTGAGGCTGATGTTTCATAATCTCAAAATACAATGCAGTTATAAAATCGGCACTACCCAATGATCCGCCCGGATGTCCTGAGTTAACGGCATGTATCATTCTTAAGATGTCTCTTCTGACCTGGGTTGCGGTATCTTTTAGTTCTTCTGTTGATGGCATAATTAATGACTTATTTTAAGGATGCAAAGGTATGAAAATTTTATGAATTGGTGATAGGGTGATTTGATGAATAGGCTAATGAAACAACTTAAAAACAAAAAGCCCTATCATAATTAATGACAGAGCTTTTTGAATTAAAAAAAAATCTTTAATTGGTGACTCTTTCCAGACGTTTCATAATTGAGAATATGAAAATTGCAGCAAGAATACAGCAAATAATAAATATACCCCAAAGCATATACAGGTCAATTACTCCCCACATTAAACTACCTACAAAAAGGAATTTATTTCCGACAGCAGTAGCCAATAACCAACCACCCTGCATTAATCCCTGAAAACGTTCCGGTGCTACTTTAGCTACAAAGGAAAGTCCAATCGGACTTAAAAATAATTCAGCAATGGTTAATATTAAATATGAACTCATCAACCAATAAGGTGATACCCTTGCACTTTCTGCAACAGCCACTCCAGCCATATTATTAGGCGAAACCAAACCAAGAGAAGCGATAAGAATAAGTATAAATCCGAAAGCAGCAATAATCATCCCAATACCAATTTTTTTAGGAGATGAAGGCTCACTTCCTTTTTTATTTAATAATGAGAAAAAGCCCATAACTACCGGGGTTAAAGCTACTATGAACAGTGGATTGAAAGATTGAAATACTTCAGGTGATATTTTGTTTAATGCTTCTGCATTACTTACGAAATAATAACATAAGTAACCAAATACTAAAAACATGGCAGCACCAAGAATTTTAAAATTAAGTTTTTTGTTAAAAAATAAAAGAGCACAACCTGCAATAGATCCAATAACAGATAATATTGACCAAATATTAAAGAACAAATTAGAGAAAGGACCTACAAAGATATTAGTATAATCCCGTGCAAACATGGTTAGTGTTAACCCATTTTGATGGAATGACATCCAAAAGAAAATTACGACAATAAAAACCAACGTTAATGCAACAACTCTTGGTTTTTCTTCTTTGGTAGAAATTTGAAATATTAATGAAAGAAATCCGACAAATAAACCAACAGCCAGACCTAATTTATAATTAATATCAGTTATATCAGTATATCCATCTGCAATGTGAAATAAAACAGTAATAAGCGCCATTAAACCTAATGAAATAAAAACATATTTCAGGTTGCTTGAAAGGCTTACTGTTTGTTTGTTTTCAACAACAATGTCTTTTTGTTTATTTTCTAATGCAATTTTATGTTTAGAAGGTAATAATTTATTGAAAATAATGTAGACTATCAATGAAACGATCATTGCACCTGCTGCGATAGCAAATGCATAATTGAATCCTGTTGAAAAAACTTTAATATAATCAGCTGCAAATACACCAAGATCAGCTGCAGATTTTCCACCACCAGGAATAAGAGAGGCATTCGCAAGTTCCTGAAATTGATTCATATCTTTTAATGTACCTCCAATATATTGATGGCAAAGGGATGGAAGATTAGCGTCTTCTAAATAACCATTTGCTTTCAACCAATAATCTTTAACTCCTTTTGCAACAAAAGGAGCAAAAAAAGCACCGATGTTGATTCCCATATAAAAAATCATAAAAGCACCATCGCGCAATTTTTTATACTTTTCATCGTCGTACATTTGACCGACAACAGCTTGCAGATTGCCTTTAAATAAGCCATTACCTAATGCTATAACAAATAAAGCACTCAGTGAAACCCATAATTCCGATCCCGGAATGGCAATGATGCAATATCCTGTAAACATTACAATCTGACCAACAAAAATTACAGTTTTGTATTTTTTTGTCCAGTCGGCAATAAGTCCACCAATTAATGCCAAAGCATAAATGGCAAAATAAAACCAGGAATAATAGCTGCCGGCATCATTTGCTGACAATCCATAACGTGCCTGAAGAAACATTACAAGTATTGCCATCATGGTGTAAAAACCAAAGCGTTCACCCATATTGGTAAAAAACGCCACAAATAATCCTTTAGGATGATTTTTTAACATAGTTTTCTTTTTTTAATTTATAATTGATTTTTTCTGTTTGTGCTACAAAAATAATAAAAATTTAATATTCTCAAAGTTTTATTTTTTAGCATATTGCTAAAGTTAAGTTTTTATTCTATTGTGTTTTAGCAAAAGCTAAAATATGTCCGTCTATGTCAGCACAATAAGCAACTTCATCACCCCAATTTCTTTTTTGTAATGGGCTGATAGCTTTTGCACCGGATTCAATCGCACGTTTATAATATTGTAATGGATCAATTACATAAAGGTAAATTTCGGAACGGGGAATTCCATTTCCTGTTGATGGCTGAGGTGTATTTTTTTCTAAAATCTTTGCAATACCGGCTTCCGGCATAATCCCCAGTTTAGTAAACTCATTGATAGTAAACTCAGTCATTCCCGGAACATCCAGCGTTGGCAGTTGCTGGAATATATGCTGGTAAAACGTTTTACTTTTGTGTTGGTCAGCTACATAAATGATAAAAATAACTTTGCTCATTTTTTTAGTTTATAAAGTTCATAAAGTTTTTAAGTTTAAGTTTTTTAGTGAAGTTATCACATATGAGTTAAATTTTAAAAATGTATCATTAATTGTACTTTAATTTCTGATTTTGAACTGCCCTGGATTTCGTCAAGACCGGAACCGATGATATTTTTTCCGGAATAGAAACTCACAGCATATCTTAGCCAAAGATCTATATTTTTATTCACATCATACTTTGCCATCAGATAAAACCGGCTTCCTTTATAATAATAGGCAGGTATTGAAAATGCGTACAACACATCACTTTCATAGGCATACAATCTTTCTTCATAAGTATCGGTATCGAAAAGGGCATAACGAGCCGATAATCTGACAGCCAGGTTTTCTGGTTTATAAGAAATATCCTGATAAATCAAAAATCCATTGTGATTGTAGTTGTTTCCTAGCTGATAGTTGATAAATTCTATCCTGTTTTTCAGTGAAATCTCATCAGAAACAATATACGAAATATTAAAACGTAAGTTTTGCTTTTTTGTGTTATCTGGATATTTTATAATCAATGGACCGGATGCATTTATGACTTTATTTTTATTTCGGTATTGTAGGTATATTTCTACTTTCCGGGAGGGTTCATAGTTTAGTTTTATCAGATACTCTTCACCATTTGAGGGCGCATCTGTCCGGTATTTGAGCCAGGGAAAGGAGAAAAAATCAACATAGGCAGTAACTGTCCATTTAGGTGCCAATCCAATATCAATGCCGGTAAAAATACCTGTTTCATTGGCATTCCGGCTGTTTTCGCCAAATGCAATGCTTTTCAGGTTCTGATATTCTTTCTGGTAGTTCCTGTAAATCATACTGAATGAGAAACGCGGGTCAAGATTGGTTTGAAGTCCACCCAAATAAGCTAGTCCACCATTTTGGCTTGCAGCAAATTCACCAAAAAAGTTAAATGGATACACTAAGTAATTGTAATTGAGACCATAGTTTGTATTTTCTTTTCCCTGAAACTCAAATTGGTTGTACAATTGAACATCTTTGATGAATGCAGTATTAAAAATAGTTCTGTAAGCTGTTGCACCAATTTTAAAATTGTTTCTTTTATACGTAACGTTTGAACCAAACAATGTTTCTTTCAGTGAATTTTTATCAGCCAGTTCATTTGGGGTTCTGTGATAACCCGTTTCCTGAACTGATGTAATATAAAGATTTTCCTGTGTCAGACTATCCATTTCTCCTACATTGGCATCTGCATTTTTATAGGAATAAAACATTGAGAATTCAATATTTTTAAGCCCTATCGTTGTTCCAATCCCCCTTAAAAAACCACTTTCGTTGGCTGAAGCATAAGGTTTTATGCTTTGTGCATATTTTTTTACATCAATTGCATTGGAAGATTTACCCATGCCCAAACCGGTCCACAGGCATAAACCCTGGCCGAATTGTGCCTGAAAATCGCCAATTACCAATGATTTTACAATTCCAATATTTTTTACTGCTACATAAGCTGAATAAAAATCGAAGCCATTTGCCTGTGTTCCTTTAAAAAATTCTTCACCGGGGTCTTTATCTGCTGTAATGCCGAATTTAACAGCATCTCTGTAATTGAAGGCATATCGGGTAAATATTTTTGCCCGATTACCTAAATATCTCTGATTTGGATTTTCATTTAGCAATGAATCGGATATTTCACTATAACCTTTTTGTTCTTCGGGCGTAATTTGATAACGAGTCAGTAAACGATGTCTTCCGTATTGGAATATGTTTTTAAACGATAAATTTATTTTTTTATCCAGTTTCTCTATTTTAATATAAGGTAATATTTTAAAAATAAGGGTAGTGCTAAACCCATTTACAAACTGAAGTTCATACACTGAAATCAGTTGTCCGGTATTCGCAATATAATTCAGCAAATTATTGATCTGAATATCATTCAAAAGTATAAGTTTTTTGAGTTCATCTGCATTGGCACTGTTTATATTCATCGGATTTTCTTTGTAGTAACTCAGTAATTCAACCAGTTCAGTGTAATCTAATTCCGCATCCGTATTTTCAGCAATATTTTCAATTTTTTCCTCCACAATATTTTCATTTGATTGAATAGGTTTTTCTGGAATCTGCGCAGCTACAGTAGTTGTTAAAAAGAGAATTAATATACAAATATTCAGCTGAATGAGTTGATTTTTAATTAGAAATATAGTGTGAGATGTTCTCATTGTTCTACATAAAATTATAAATTAATGAGCACTGAGGCGAATATCCGAGGCTTGGATGCAGAGAAGATGCAAAATCAAAAGTAAATTGATGGTATACTATGCCGAATCCGAATGTATTGATAGTGGGATTGGTAGAAATCCCCAGTCTTATATAGGCAATATCCATCAGTTTATATTCAAAACCTGCTTTAAAGATGGGATTCATATTGATGTTTTTTTCTGATTCGATGGCAATGATAAGTTTTTCAGAAAAAGAATAATTGATGCCGAGTTTGAAAACCGATGGAATTTTTTCGTTGTTATAATCGTTAAACTTTGCATTTACAGGATTAAAGACATGAGCACCCATGCTCACATTATTGGATAATCTGGCCAAAACGCCCAATTCAAAAGTAAAAGCATTTTTACTTCCGTAATTATCACTTAGTGAAGTCCCTAAATAATCTAATTGAAGTCCGGCTGAAAAATTTTTTCCAAAAGATTTTGCATAAGCCAGACCAATTTTTTGTTCTTTATAGGCAGAGTAGCCAAAATGATGATAATTTAAACCAAATACTCCTGATTTTGTAGGTAATATAAATGCAGCAGTTTTGTAACTGAGCTCTTTAAGTAAAAACCGGTTTTCAAAATAAAGGCCTGCTTTCATTGTTTTTATAGCTGCCATTCCTGCCTGGTTGTTATTGATAGCCCAAAAATCAGTCAGTGTAACTGAAGCGCCTCCCATCCCTGATGAACGACCTCCAATACTTGTGTTTTCGTTGCCGGCATAAGTGTTTTGGGATGAAATTAATAGTAAGAATAAAAAGAGGCTGAGCTTTTTCATCCTGTATAGATTAGACCATTAATTAATAAAAATTGACTTTACAAAAATAATATATGTAAAATGTATTTTTGAATTTATTGATATTATTTTCTCATTTTTTTAAAGGGAACAGCAAGGGTGTTTTAATCTTATAATCTTTAAATTCATCTCCAAAATCCTTTAGTAATCTTTTTTCCTCAGATAATTTCAGATATTTAATGACAAAATAGAGGAATATAAATATGCTAATCAGACAAAGAATTGAATTTAAAAATATTCCGATAGAAATATATAAAGAAAAAGCCCCAAATACCATTGGATTTCTGGTATAACGATACGGACCTTTCGTTACAAGATTTTTTGTTTTAGGACTGATTGAAGTATTAAATCCTTCAGTTGGGCCTCCTTTGCCAACAATAAGTAAAAAAATGTTTGACCAGATCAAAAAGAAAGCGCCAAGCAGAAAAAAAAGCATAGTTAATACGATACGGATTTTAAAATCAATATATAAACTGTTGATGAAGCAATCTAATTTATTATTTAAAAAGTCATTACAATACCTATTCCATTTACAGTTACTGCCATATTAAATTCAATAGCATGCAGGGAAGTTTGATTAATTCCTTCATTATAAATTTTTACAGCTTTTTTTGCATGTCGGATTGATGCTAAACTGAATGGAATAGATACAGCGATTAATCCGGCACCAATTCCAAATAAATTCCAATCCATTTTCTTACCTGCTGTTGCAGCTCCTAAAGGCCAACCAACCATAGCCCCACCCAAAAATCCAACTACCTTTGCAATATTTGAATTGTTTTTTGAAATTTTCATTTCCTGATAAGCTTCATCATTGACTCTTGTAATATTAATGAGTCGTTTTTCTGTTAAGATGCGGCCGTTTTGTCTACACACAGTACCAAATATATTTTTTCTTATTTCAATTGAATCGGTTTGGGTTTGTGCAAATATTTCGATTGTACTTAATAGAAACAATGCAATAATAATTGTTATATATTTCATATACATCTAATTATCAGTGATTAGTAATTTATATATAAAAAGTTAAATCATACTTAATTCCAATTGATCACGTATGCTTTCTGCTTCCACTTTAGCAATAATTAATGAAACTGCTTTTTTAAGCGGCATTATTTCTTTTTCCTCAGAATTAAAAAGAATTACCAAAAAATCAGCAGTGTCAATATCAAGTGTTCGATTGCCTCTGCTATAAGTCCGCCACTTCAGATTTGATTTTCTGATGCCGATTTTCATGTCAGGATTAATATCCATCCATTGACCGTAAGGTATAATTCCCCATAAATTATTTAAAAATTTTACGCGCTTATTATCAAAATCAATCAATACAGAAGTTGATGAAAATCCGACGAAGGCGCCAAGACATAATAAAAATAAAGCTATCAGGGAACTATAGATGATGAATAATACGATTCCTGCAAGAAACAGTATGTTACCTGAATATGCTCCGACAGTTCCAAAAGACTTTTCAAGTTTGTTGTTTGCTGTCATTTTTATTATAATTTTTAAATGCTTTGCTTGCGATTTGTTTTGATTTATTTAAACTTTGTAATCATATTTGATAGCCGATAGCTCTTCGTTGGCTTTTGTGATTTTTGATTTTAAACTGAGTTTAAAAGCTATCATTTTTTTCATCAAATCATCATCTCCAATGGCTAAAATTTCAAGAGCAAGAATAGCAGCATTTTGAGCTCCGTTCAATGCAACGGTTGCTACAGGTATTCCTGGAGGCATTTGTAAAATTGAGAAAATGGCATCCATACCTTCCAGCGAAGACTTGATAGGTACTCCAATTACAGGTAATGGTGTAATTGCTGCAATTACTCCCGGCAGATGTGCTGCCATTCCTGCAGCAGCAATTATAACGCGGATGCCTCTCGAATAAGCAGTTTCGGCAAATTCAATTACTTTTTCGGGTGTGCGGTGAGCTGACAATGCGTTCATTTCAAATGGAATCTGCATCTCATTTAAAAATTTTGCAGCAGCTTCCATTACAGGTAAATCGGAAGTGCTACCCATGATAATACTAACTTTTGCTTGCATATTTTAAAATAGATTATTGGTTATTAATATTATTGGTTTTTTTAATAAATTGATAAAGAATAAATTTTATTTCGTTTTTTGGATTATTTCAAAAAAAATTGTAAGTTTGCTAAATAAATAATTATTTTGTAAAAATAAGCATTAAATGAATAATATAAAAGTCAAGGATAAAGAATTTGCAATTTTTATCAAGTCCGAAACGATATTAGCAGCAGTAGACATTGTAGCTCAGAGAATTAATAAGGATTATAAAGATAAAAACCCCTTGTTTTTAGTTGTACTGAACGGAGCTTTTATGTTTGCTTCTGATTTATTTAAAAAGCTTAGCATTGATTGTGAACTTTCTTTTGTAAAATTATCATCTTACAGTGGAACAAATACCACAGAAAATGTAAAACATTTAATCGGAATTAATGAAGACCTGAAAGGAAGACATATTGTTGTAGTGGAAGATATAGTTGACACAGGTATTACTATAGAGCATATGATGGAAGAATTGAAAAAATTTGAGCCAGCTGATGTTAAAATAGCAACCTTGCTTATGAAACCTGATAAATATAAAAAAGCACATGCAATTGACTATGTAGCAATTGAAATACCCAATGACTTTATTATCGGCTATGGGTTGGATTATGATGGTTTTGCAAGAAATTTACCTGATATTTACAAGATAGTATAAGTGCCTTGAGTTCTTGGAGTGCCTGAAGTACTTATAAGTATAATTATTGATGTTATTGAGATTATTAAAATAATTTGTGAATAAATAAATTAAATTATTGAATTGAATAAAACAATTTGTAACAATTAAGATTGATTGAATTGTTGATTGCTTTTATCTTAGGACTTATGTTGTTTTTACTTTATAAGGACATTAAGTACTCAAGGCACACTGATTTTTTTGAATGTTTTAATGGTAATAATAAATACAGTTTGATAAAAAACACTTTATAACGAAAACAATAGATTATGTTAAATATTGCATTATTTGGACCACCTGGAGCCGGAAAAGGAACTCAATCCATAGCTCTTATTAAAAAGTACAACCTTACTTATATTGCAACCGGTGATATATTGCGTCAGGAGATTGCAGAAGGAACTCTCCTTGGGATGGAAGCCAAAGAAATTATCGACAAAGGGGGACTGGCAACTGATGAAACAATTGTTCAGATTTTAGAAAACAGAATTTTAGCAAATCCTGATTCAAACGGAATTTTATTTGACGGATTTCCAAGGACAGTGGTTCAGGCTTATATTCTTGAAGGTTTGCTTTTAAAGTTGAATACATCTTTAATGTGTATGCTGAGCTTAGAAGTTCCTGAAGAAGAACTTATTGAACGTATGCTCGAAAGAGGAAAAACATCAGGCAGAGTGGACGACAAAGAAGATGTTATTAGATTTCGTCTTCAGGAATATAAAAACAAAACATTACCAGTTGCTGCTTTTTATAATGAAAAGAAGAAGTTTTTCCCGATAAATGGGGTAGGTAAATTAGATGATGTGCTGAAAAGGCTTACCAAAGTTATTGAAAAGAACCTTGAAAATGTTTGGGTTAATATTGTTTTGTATGGTTCACCCGGTGCAGGTAAAGGAACGCAAGCTAAAAAACTGGCCGATAAATATAATTTAGTATATATTTCAACTGGTGAACTGCTAAGAAAAGAAATAGAAAATGAAACAGAGATGGGGAAAATCGCTAAAACTTTTATGGAAAAAGGTGATATTGTTCCCGACGAAATTGCCATTAGATTAATTGAAGGTAAAATTAAAATGCACCCTGCTGCCAAAGGTTTTATTTTTAAAGGTTATCCAAGCAGTATCGTTCAGGCCTATATTCTCGATGGGTTGTTACAACGGCTTGGAACATCAGTAACCGGGATGCTTGAAATAACTTCAACCACTTTGCAATCTATTAAACGATTATCAGCAAGAGCAAAAACTCAATCAGCCAGAGTTTATGATTTAGATCCCGAAATAATTATACATCGGCTGGAAGTATATGAGAAAAAATCGCCTAAAGTCGCTGAATATTTTCAAAAACAAAATAAATTTTCATCAGTAAACGGAGAAGGCAGTTCGGAAGAGGTATTTCAGCGGCTATGTTTATCGGTTGAAAGTTTAATGAAAAAAGTAAGATAAACCAAAATGTTCAACATTATCATCATAGGAGCTCCCGGTTGCGGCAAAGGAACACAGTCTGCCAATATCATCCGGAAATATGGTTTTACCCATATTTCAACCGGAGAAATCCTTAGAGAAGAAGTTGAATTACATACTTCAATAGGAGAGGTTGTAAAGAAATTTATTGACAGAGGTTATTTAGTTCCCGATGATATCATTACACATGAGATATTTATAACAGCAACAAGTCAGCCACAGCAAACCAAAGGTATGTTATTTGATGGATTTCCAAGAACTATATTTCAGGCTGATTATCTCGACAGTTTGTTGTTTCAGAATGGATCGAAAATTTCATTAGTGATTCAAATGGATGTGGATGAAGATGAGTTGTACAATCGTATTTTGAACCGCTCAAAAGATTCAAACCGGAGTGATGATCATATTGAAATTATTCATAAACGATTAAAAGAATATGATAAAAAAACACATCCCCTGATTGAATATTACAGGAAACAGGGTAAACTGCAAACTGTAAGAGCAATGGATCCTGTAAAAGATGTATTTGGAAGAATAGCAAACATAATTGATGATTATTTAATAAAGGAAGGAAAGTAATGGCGAGTTCAAATTTTGTAGATTATGTAAAAATATTTTGTCGTTCCGGCAAAGGGGGTGCAGGTTCGCATCATTATCACCGTTCAAAAATAAGTCCAAATGGAGGTCCTGATGGTGGTGACGGTGGAAGAGGTTCACATATTATTCTCAGGGGAAATCAGCAATTCTGGACGCTGTTGCATTTGAAATATACCAAGCATATCCATGGAGAAAACGGTGGTAGCGGAGGCGAAAATCTTAGTACCGGTGCCCAGGGAAAAGATGTTATCATAGACGTTCCTTTAGGTACTGTGGTAAGAGATGCTGAAACAGAAGCGCTTGAATTTGAAGTTACCGAGCATGGACAGGAAGTAATAATCATGAAAGGAGGAAGGGGAGGTCAGGGAAATGATCATTTTAAAACAGCAACCAATCAGGCTCCCCGCTATGCTCAACCAGGAGAGGAAAGTACAGAAGGCTGGAAGATACTGGAATTAAAATTATTGGCTGATGTAGGTTTGGTTGGATTTCCCAATGCTGGTAAATCAACGCTGCTTTCAGTAGTTTCAGCCGCAAAACCTGAAATTGCAGATTATCCATTTACTACCTTAAAACCCAATCTTGGAATTGTTAAGTATTATGATGAAAAGTCATTTGTAATGGCTGATATTCCCGGAATTATTGAAGGTGCTTCTGAAGGTAAGGGTCTTGGATTAAGATTTTTACGTCATATTGAAAGAAATTCTATATTGTTATTCATGGTACCGGCTGATAGCAATGATATTAAAAAGGATTACAAAATATTGGCCAACGAACTTAAAACTTACAATCCCGAGTTAATGGATAAAAACAGGATATTAGCCATTACAAAATGCGACCTTGCAGATGAAGAGTTGATGAAGGCGATGAAAAAAGAACTCCCCCGCGGAATTCAGCATGTTTTTATTTCTTCAGTAACCGGTTATGGTATTCAGGCTTTAAAAGATTTAATCTGGAAACAATTAAATACATCAGATTAGTAAAAAAAAAAGAAATTTGTGTATTTTGCTTTTATTTTTTGTATTTTTGTTAGTGATTTATATTAATTATTAACAAATTTATTATTTATTAATAGGAGGAATTATTATGAAAATTTCAAAATTATTTTTATTTATTTTTTTAACAGC
>CAIUKU010000062.1 GCA_903899825.1 uncultured Bacteroidales bacterium
TGTAAAGTTTGTAAAGTTTTAAGTTAAATAAAGTTTTAAGTTTTAAGTTAAATAAAGTTTTAAGTTTTAAGAAAAAAGACTTAATACTTAATACTTAATAACTTAATAACTCAAGAACTCAAGAACCTAATAACCAATAACCAATAACCAATTCCTAAATGGATAATTTCCCTTCAAAACTTGTTGAAAATGCGGTGAATGAACTTTCACGCCTACCTGGAATCGGCAAAAAAACAGCATTGCGTTTGGCATTACATCTATTAAAACAAGAAGAAATTGCTGTTGAAAATTTTGGCAATTCCGTCATTAAGATGCGCAAAGAATGTAAATTCTGTGAGCAATGTCATAATATTTCCGACCATGATGTTTGCGAAATATGCAATAACCAAAAACGCAACCACTCATTTATATGCGTTGTGGAAGATGTAAGGGATGTTATGGCCATTGAAAACACCTCCCAGTTTAACGGAGTTTACCATGTGTTGGGAGGTATCATCTCCCCTATTGAAGGCATTGGTCCTTCTGATTTAACGATTAATAGCCTGATTGAAAAAGTAGCAAAGGGAGGCATTACAGAAATCATCATGGCTTTACCGGCCACCATAGAGGGTGATACCACTATTTTTTACATTTCGAAACAGCTTAAACTTTACGATATTATGATTTCAACCATAGCCCGTGGCATTGCTGTTGGGGACAACCTGGAGTATACCGATGAGATTACATTGGGAAGATCTATTATTAACAGGACGCCTTATTCTTTTAGTTCATAAAGTTTGTAAAGTTTAAAAGTTTTAAGTTAAATAAAGTTTTAAGTTTGATGAAGTTTTAAGTTAAATAAAGTTTTAAGTATTAAGAATTGAATTAATTTCCAATAACTAATCACCAATAACCATTAACTAATCACCAACCACTTAAAAAATGGAACTGAAATCCGGAAATATCGTTCTTCGTACATTCAACGAAAGCGATGCACCAAAAATGGCTGAACTGGCCAATAATATCAAGGTTGCAAGGAATCTGAGAGATGGTTTTCCTTTCCCCTATACCCTGAAAGATGCTGAAATTTTTATTGAAAAATATGGAAAGACGAATCCTATGAGCATATTTGCCATTGAATACCAGGGAGTATATGCCGGAAATATATCATTGATGCCGGGAACGGATGTTTACCGGAAATCGGCTGAAATTGGCTATTTTATCGGAGAAGCCTTTTGGAATAAAGGAATAGTTACCACTGCCGTAAACCTGATAACCGATTATGGATTTAAATGCCTGGACATTGTGAGAATACATACCGGCATTTTTGAATACAATACCGCTTCGCAGCGGGTGCTGGAGAAATGTGGCTTTGTAAAAGAAGGCGTTTTTAAAAAAGCTATTTTTAAAGAAAACCAGGTTTGGGATGAAATCAGGTATGCTAAGCTTGTATGAGGGTTAATTGGTTATTGAGTTATTAAGTTAATTGGTTAATCGCTTAATCTGATATTTATAAAAAAATCAATTATTTAATTGGTATGGATAAGATTTGGTTGTATATTTGTTGATGAAAAAATAATCTTATGAAATAGCCATAAGAATAATGTTCATACAAACCGAGAATGATCCAGAAACTTCGGGATGGCATATTCCATGTGACAATTAAATACTTATAAAAATAATAACACATGAAAAATATTATAAACAAAACAATATTTATCTTTTTTTTGCTTTTTGTAATAGGTAATAGTATGAATGTATTTTCTCAAGGCCCTCCAAAACCACCATTAATTCATGGAATACCAGGTTATTATCCAAATATTCCTGCGGGTGGCACACCATTAGATGGCGGTCTAAGTATCGTCTTAATATTAGGAGCAGCTTATGGTGTAAAGAAAAGTAAATGCTTTAAAGGGAAATAATTGGTTGTTTGCAGCTTATTATCTCTTTTTCAAGATTTACTATACAAAAAAAACAGGTTTTTGCATATTAAAGAACCCAAACTATTACATTATTTTAGATGGCTTACTATGAATGCTTGATATTATCAACCTCAATTTCATTTTCAAATTTTCATTTTCAAATTTTCAAATTATTCCATTTTCAAATCACCTTTTCCCATTTTCAAATTATCAAATTATCAAATTATTTTAATCTCTTTCCATTTTCAAATTATCAAATTATTCAATTTTCAAATTACCTTTTCCTAAATCGATAAAGTTTCAATTCCTTTTTTCAGGTATTTAATCAAAAAAAACAGTCATTTAACCTGATAAATTTGAGCATTTGCTATACTTTTTATAGTTTTGTTGAAAATTACGGCAATGCTATCCAATACTATTATCAACAATCAACATACTAAGGCTTACAGCCCTGAAATCATAGGAAGTAATGATATATCACTGATTTCCCTAATTGATGAACTGCCTTTATGGTCGGCACCCTTTGGCATAAAAATGCTCGATGTTATTGAATACAAAAGGAACAGCAATATGCTGGACATTGGATGTGGCAGCGGATTTCCACTGATAGAAATTGCACAAAGACTGGGTGAATCATCAAATTGTTACGGGATCGATCCCTGGGAAACTGCCATAATCCGTCTAAAAGAAAAAGCAACCAAATTACAGTTGAAAAACATCAGATGTTACGATTGTAAAGCTGAAGAAATGCCATTTGAGGATGATTTTTTCGACCTTATTGTTTCCAATAACGGGATAAATAATACAGAAAACGCAGAACTGGTTTTAAATGAATGTTTTCGTACGGCAAAGAAATCAGCTCAATTGGTTATTACTGCCAATTTACCGGCTACATTTTCATTATTGTACGAGACAATAACTGAAATCTTGCTTGAAAATGGGCATTACAATGTAATTGAATCGTTTATAGCACATATTAATCAGAAAAGAAAAAGCATCAAAGAACAAACTTTAATGATTCATAATGCAGGTTTTAACATCCGTCAGGTATATGAAGAAAATTACACGATGAAGTTTCTCGATGGCAGTGCTTTTCTGAACCATTCATTTATAAAAACGGCATTCAAAAATATATGGTTTAAGTTATTGCTTCCTACGCAATGCGCAGAAGAGATATTTGCAGAAGTTGAACACAGATTAAATGAAATCTCGATTTCATCCAATTTACAGATGGAAGTCCCATTTGTAGTTTTTGATTGTTTTAAATCATAATTAAAATGATATGGTAAAAAAGCAGAACTTGTTCAGTAAGTTAAATAAAATCAATGCAAATGCTGATTTTATCAAATTCAGGGAAAGTAATCTGAAACTGGCTTTTACAGTTATTACCTTTATCGGTCTTTTTATTGTTGCAAGCTGGCATTTTATAGATCATACGCTGGAAGTCAGTAATAAGCAAAGTGTTTTAATCCTGAGAATATGCTGTATACTTTTCTATCTGGCAAGTTTTGTAGTTGCCTATTTTCACAACAACAGAAAGTACTTAAAAATTCAATTAATGCTGGGTTTTTACATCTCGGTAATTTACTCGGCAATGTTGTCAAATTATACAGGAGGATTGCTGAGTCCATATTGGTTTGGATTAAATTTTATATTAATTGCCTGGTTGTTATTTGTACCTTTCGGCTTTCTGGAACTTATTATTAATGCTATAATATTTATGGTGTTTTATTCAGTCATTATTTTGATAAATTCAGAACCTCCAATCCACTGGGCATTGTTTACCAAATACAATTTTATTTATTTTGAAACTTTTTTGATGGGAGGAGGTATTGCCTTAATCAACAACAAAAGACTGGCTTCTATATTCGAAAATGAATTGATTATCAAACAGAATGAAAATATTTTCCGATTGCTTAACGAAAACATGCACGATGTAGTATGGGTATTGAACATGAAATCATTTCGATTTACCTATGTAAGTCCATCTGTAATAAATTTACGTGGCTACACACCCGAAGAAGTTATTTCGCAAACTGTTGAATCATCTTTAACACCTGAATCCAATCAAAAAGTAAAAGACTTGCTAGAGAAAATGATGAAGGACTTTTATGAAGGCAATCAAACCAATGTCCTGATTGGAGAAATCGAACAATATTGTAAGGATGGCTCTACCGTATGGGTTGAACTGGTGGCAAGTTTTATCCAGGATACCAATGGAGAAATTAAAGAAATATTAGGCGTTTCCAGAAATATCAATGAACGTAAAAAAACCGAAAAAGCCTTACTGGAAAGTGAAGAAAAATACCGTAATCTTATTTACAAAGCAACTGATGGTATTATCATTACACAAAACGGAAAATATAAGCTGGTAAATCCTGCATTCTGTTCAATGTGTGGTTATACAGAAGATGAGTTGAATGGAATGGGTTTTCTGGATATGGTATATGAAGGTGACCGTCAAATGATGATAGATATTCATAGCAGAAGAATGAAAGGAGAATCTTTTCCATTGATTTATAACGCCAGAGGAATCAGAAAAGATGGAAGCATTTTGTATATGGAATTGAACAGCACAACAATAGACTTTAATGGTTCATCTGCTGCGTTTATTATTTTACGAGATCAGACACAGAAGCGATTAGCCGAGCAAGCCCTTCGCGAAAATGAAGAGAAGTACAAGGCATTGGTAGAAAATGCCAATGATGGCATTGTAATTCTTCAGGATGGTTATGTAAGGTTTATTAATATCATGATGGCTAAAATCCTGGGTTATAGCGTAGATACTATGCTTGACACACCTTTTCTGAACTATTTGGCAGAAACAGAAAAACCCAAAATACAGAATTATTATCAGCAGCGACAGCAGGGAATGGAAATTCCTCAAATTTACGAATCTGTTCTGGTTGATAAATGGGGAAATAATAAACAGGTTGAGCTTAACAACAGTATCATCACTTTTAATGGGAAAATAGCCACTCAAACTTATATCAGAGATATATCTGAGCGTAAAAAATCTGAATTATTACTAAAGGAAAGTGAAGAAAAATTCAGAACCTTAACTTCCAGTGCCATGGATGCCATTTTAATGATTAATCATCTGGGATTGATCACATACTGGAATGATGCTTCAGAAAACATCTTCGGTTACAAAGCCGAAGAAGTAATCTATAAAAATATACACGATGTTATTACCCCTGTTCACCTTCGTGAAGTCTACAGCCACAATATGAGGAAGTATGCATTGGGCGAAATTGCATTGCCTAAGCAGACTACCATGGAATTAATTGCCATCCGTAAAGATGGTTCAAGCTTTAATTATGAGCTTTCTCTTTCCTCTTTTTCTATCAAAGGGAAATGGAATGGAGTCGGAATTATAAGAGATATTACCAAAAGATTAAAAACAGAAGAAGAACTTAAGAAATCTAAAGAAATACTACAAACCATTAACCAGGACCTGGAACAAAAAATTGAAGAAAGAACACTGCAGTTAACCAGTGCCAAAACACAGTTATTACGCTTACAGAAAGAAAATCTGCAGTCACAGTTCGAATTATTGAAAAACCAGGTAAATCCTCATTTTTTGTTTAACAGTTTAAATGTTTTGGTATCATTGATAAAGCTGGAACCTGACACCGCAGAAAAATTTACTGAACAACTCTCAAAAGTCTACCGTTATGTGTTGGAAAACAAAGAAAAAGATCTGGTAAGCCTGGAAACTGAGCTTGATTTTCTGAAAGCTTATGTGTATCTGCTCGAAATAAGGTTTATGGATAAAATCAAGATAAGCATCCATCTGCCCGAAGAAAAACTCATCATGCAGTTACCACCCATTGCATTGCAATTATTAATAGAAAATGCCATTAAACACAATACATTTTCAAAGAAAAATCCATTATTAATAGATATACATACCGATGAAGACGATTACCTACATGTAATCAACAACTTACAAGTTAGAGACAACCGTATTGAGTCTACAGGGGTTGGGTTGAACAATATTGAAACCCGATATGGTTATCTAACTGATAAAAAGATAACTTATGGAATTGTAAACGAAAATTTTGAAACAAAAATACCTTTATTATAAAATTCAGGAATATGAACATTATTATTTTAGAAGATGAAGAATTGGCTGCACGCCGATTAGAATCAATGATCAAGCAATTTGATGCCAGTATTAATATTATGGCCAAAATTGAATCAGTTGAAGAAGGAATCAAATGGTTTAAATCTCATCCTGAACCCGATTTGATATTTCTGGATATCCATCTGGAAGATGATCTGAGTTTTGCCATTTTTGATAAAGTGGAAGTGAAATCGCCCATCATTTTTACGACTGCCTATGATGAATATGCAATAAAGGCATTCAAGCTCAAAAGTATTGATTATTTATTGAAACCAATTTCACAGGATGATCTGAACAAGTCCATATTAAAGTACCAGGACTGGAACAAAGCCAATTCTTCAGCCTTAAATATGCAGTCACTTTTCGATTTAATCAATAAAAAAGTGCCCAGTTATAAAAACCGTTTTTCCATCACCATAGGGACTAAAATCAAGTCATTTGACATCACTGAAATTGCCTATTTCTATTCTCAGTCAAGTATTACTTTTATGGTAACCAACGACAACATGGAATATCCCCTTGATTACAGTCTTGATCAGTTGATTTCATTAATTGACCCTCAGCAGTTTTTCAGAATCAACAGACAATATCTTGTTAAAATGAAATCAATTGCCAATGTTCATGTTTTTCCTAAAAGTCATTTAAAACTGGATCTTATACCGGCTCGCAAGGAGGAAATATTTGTAAGTATCGATAAAGTAACTAAGTTTAAGGATTGGTTGAACGGATGAATTATGAGAAATAAGTTTGAAGTCCTAAGTGACAGCTGAATAATATGAGAAAAATGTATATTGTTTCAGACAAAAAGCCATAATTAATCAAACCTTTAGAAAATTCTTACCCGTGGGGTTAATAGTAACAAACCAGATTAATTTTTATAAAAAATATCAATTTTTATATGACAAGCTTTAAAAGCAAAATGATTAATTTCTTAATCAGGAACAATCATTTACTCAGAGGAAAATTGAAAAAGGAAGTCTTTGACTTTACTACATCCATTCAAGGTTTCAGGGATAGATGCGAAAAAGGGGCTGCCAGATTCGGGAAAACAACTGAAGGCATTTCATTAACAACACAGCTTATAGAAGGCATAAAATCTGAATGGCATATTCCTGAAAATACAGATGCTGATAAAATCATTTTATATGTCCATGGTGGCGGCTATGTTTCAGGTAGTTGCAGCGACCACAGGGGTGTGGTTTCCAAATTTGCAAAAGCTACTGGATATACAACGTTGATTTACGAATACCGTCTGGCACCTGAGCATCCTTTCCCTGCTGCATTGGACGATTCACTTAATATTTATCAGTGGTTGTTAGAATCCGGATATATTGCTGAGAAAATAATAATTGCGGGCGAATCGGCCGGAGGCGGATTGTGCCTGGCCATTCTACTTACATTGAAAGAAAGAAATATTGCACTCCCCCGGGCAGCTGTTGCCATTTCTCCCTGGACCGATCTCAGCTGCTCAAGTGACTCATACAAAACCAAAAACAAGGTTTCACCGGCACCTTTGAATTCATGGAATGTTTTTAGTAAATATTATGCCGGTGAAAACAATAAAGAAAACCCGCTTATTTCACCCTTATTTGGTGATTTAAAAGGCCTACCTCCTATTTTTATCAATTCGGCCATAGATGATGAATTGTATGAGGACGGTGAGAAGTTTTACATGAAAGCTAAGCAAGCCGGTGTTGATATCAGATTCAGGGCAGGAAAAGCAATGTTACATTGTTATCCCTTGTTGTCTCCGATGTTTAAGGAAGCTACAGTAGCGATGGAAGAAATATGTGAATTTATTAAAGTACAGTTTACAAATAAATGATAACGATTTAGTAAATTAAAAACCTAAATAAATCAGCATATTTATAAGATTATTGCTATTATTTTTCATTAAGAATTATCATATTGTAAAATTCTTTTAATTCTTTTTTTCTGGTTTTATCAAGTCCATGCCAACGGATTCCCTGAATGGCACCTTCTATTGCAAAAAGCATATTTATACATGCAGTTCTGTCAATAGTTCTCAGGCGTAGGAATGCACTTTCGCTGCCAATTACAGCTAATTCTTCTGCATTTGATATCCCCGCATGAATTAGCTTATCAGCGAGTGTTTTTCCTATATTCTGCATTTCATCCAATCGACTCATATTAAATAATATTTAAAATATTTTCCATTGGCAAATACTTAATACCATGTTTTTGCTGCATGCTGCCATTTGCTATAAACCCCATGCTTTTATAAACCGGGATTGAATAAGGAGAAGCATGAACATAAAACTTATTGGGTTTTGCATTGTTTTGAATCAAATGCTGTATGGCTTCTTTAAAAAGATGCTTTGCAATCCCCCTTCTTTGGTATTGTTTATCAACAAAAAGCAGGGATATGAATTTGTTCTCTCTGATTTCTATCATTCCAACTAATTCAGTATCAATCAAAGCCAACCAAATATTTATACTGTCTTTTTGTCTTTCTGCAATCTTTTCAGGAGCTATCCAGTTGTAAAAGAAATTATTTCCTTCCTCAGTATAATCACAGCTTACATATTCATCATATACTTTTTTGATCAACTGATGAATCATTATTTCCTGTCCTTTTTGATATTTTTGGATGCTATATTCCATTTAAATAATCAGCTTGTCTTATCATGTTACACACATGATAAACAATATTTTAAAAGATAAAAATCAATTGCATTATACCCGTTTTAGCGTATTAGGAAAATTGAAAAGCTTTAATAATTAGACTGCAAACTTAAAAAAAAATGATGAAAAATAATATTATCCTATTATAAAATAACAAAACAAGGTCGTAGAACTGGTTTAGGTATTACAGGTTTAGGTGATATGCTAGCCGCACTCGGATATCGTTATGGTACTGATGAAGCTAATGTGTTTATCGGTGAAATACAGAAAACATTAAAA
>CAIUKU010000063.1 GCA_903899825.1 uncultured Bacteroidales bacterium
TTATAAAAAATAATCTTCATCAAATTTACTAAAGATTTCTCATTTAAATATAAAATATGCTAAAATGTTTAGAATAAGTCTTATTTTTGCAGATTAGAAAATTGTATCACATACAAATACCACCATTAATGAAATTTACGGTTCAGCAAATTGCAGATACTTTAAACGGCGTTGTAGAAGGAAATCCTGAAATTACTGTCAGCAAACTATCAAAAATAGAAGAAGGAAGTGATGGAAGTCTTACTTTTTTAGCAAATAAGTTATATACTCCATATATATATTCTACTCAGGCTTCTGCAGTTATTGTAAATAAAGATTTTGTTCCTGAACAACCCATTACAACAACATTGATAAAAGTTGATGATGCGTATAGTGCATTCGCCAGACTTCTTAATTTTTACAACGAAGTAAAACTAAATAAGACAGGAGTTTCTCAATTGGCATTCATCTCTCCTTCTGCTATTATTGGAGAAAACAACTATATCGGTGAGTTTGCTTTTATTGGTGAAAATGTAAAATTAGGTAAAAACGTAAAAATATATCCTCAGGTTTATTTAGGTGATGATACTATTATTGGTGATAATTCTACGCTATTTGCCGGAGTAAAAATTTATTCAGATACCAATATTGGGAATAATTGCATTATACATTCAGGTGTAGTATTAGGTGCTGATGGATTTGGATTTGCTCCACAAGCAGATAATATTTATAATAAAGTTGCTCAAATTGGGAATGTTATTATTGAAGACAATGTTGAAATCGGAGCAAATACCAGCATCGACAGAGCAACGTTGGGTTCTACCATAATAAAAAAAGGAGTTAAATTAGACAATCAAATACAAATAGGTCACAATGTAGTGATTGGCGAAAATACAGTAGTTGTTTCACAAACTGGAATTGCAGGCTCTACTAAAATCGGAAAAAATTGTATGATCGCCGGACAAGTTGGTATTGTTGGGCATATAACGATTGCTGACAATGTAAAAATTGGAGCTCAATCGGGTATTAATTCTTCCATTAAAAAAGAAGGAGCTGCTTTATTGGGTTCACCTGCATTTAATGTAAGCGAATATCGTAAAATTTCCGTACATTTCCGTAATCTTTCTAAATTAGTTGCACGAATTGAAGAATTAGAAAAAAAATTAAAAGAAAAAGAATAATTATTTCCCTACTATCTTTTTCAATTTTTAATTTATACAACCCCTAATCCTTAGTAAGATTTCTAATTCGTATTGCTTAGGCAGATGTTCTGTTTTGTATATCATTACTCTCTTTAATATCGGCTATGATGCGAGAAACTTTAAAATTTTTCCATAAGCTCTTGCCGATCATCTCAATCTTTCCATTGCAATTTTTAGAATTGTCATACCAGCATCAGTAATCACACATATAAGACTATATTAAGAAGAAATTTCAATTTCACTATATTGTGCAATTGTATAAAATCAATAAATCTTAAAAATATTTTGGAAAGGATTTGTTATTCAATAAAATCTATTAATTTTGATGAGGTTATCCTTTTATGATAACTTCATTTTTTAATACTAATTTATGAAGACTCTATTAAAATTACAATTACACTGGCAAATCTTGATAGCTTTAATATTAGCAATATTATTTGGTATATTTTTCCCTCAAAACGTAATTTATGTTAGTTGGATGGGAGAATTGTTTTTAAGAGCCCTTAAAATGATAATTATTCCTTTAATCGTAAGTTCAATGATTATGGGTGTTGCAAATATTGGAAATGCTGAAAGTCTGGGAAGAATCGGATTAAAAACCATAGCATTTTATTTGTCAACAAGTTTATTTGCTATTCTTACCGGATTGTTTCTGGTAAATATTATAAAACCGGGTATTGGTATTGATATAGGTTTATCTCAGGTTGTGAATAAAGAAACTTTCGGAAATCAATCATTGGGAAATATTATTTTGAGAATTATTCCGGAAAATATCTTTGATGCCATGGCAAAGGCAGATATTCTATCTATTATTTTCTTTTCCTTACTTTTCGGTTTCTTTATGACAAAGTTGGAAGATAAGCACAGTCAGCCTTTAAAAAAGTTTTTTGATGCTTTGTTTGAAATAATGATGAAAATTACCATGTTTGTCATCAAATTTACCCCCCTGGGTATATTCGGAATTGTAGCCGGTGTAATAGCTAAACAAGCAGGAGATTCGGCTTCATTACTTTCTATCTTCCAAAGAATGTCGGTATATATGCTTTGTGTTCTTGGCGGGATTTTATTTCATACATTCGTCACAATGTCACTGGTCCTTAAATTAGGGAAAGTTAACCCGATAAAACATCTTAAAAATATGACTACTGTTATGCTCACAGCTTTTTCAACATCATCATCTAATGCTACTTTGCCTGTAACTATGGATGCTGTTGAAAACAAATGTGGCGTTTCCAATAAAATATGTAGCTTTACATTACCTTTAGGTGCAACTGTAAATATGAACGGTACTGCACTTTACGAATGTGTTGCTGTTATCTTTATTGCTCAGGTTTATGGAATTGAATTATCTTTTTATCAGCAGTTTGTAATTGTAATGACTTCATTACTCGCAGCAATAGGATCGGCAGGAATTCCAATGGCCGGTTTGGTGATGATGACTGTTATTCTTAAAGCAGTAGGTTTACCTTTAGAGGGTATTGGTTTAATTTTGACGGTTGATAGATTACTTGATATGTTTCGTACTTCATTAAACGTATACGGTGATACATGCGGAGCTGTAGTTATAGCAAAATCAGAAGGGGAAATACTAAAGGTTTGATGACATTGTTCTTTATATATATAATTTTAAGGCGTTATTTTTATAAAATTATTTACCCCAATTATCCTTATCCAGACTTCTGAATTGTATGGCTTCTGCCAGATGTTCGGTTTTAATTTCATTACTTTCCTCCAAATCGGCAATGGTACGGGCCACTTTTAATATTCTATCGTATGCTCTGGCCGATAAGCCCAATCTTTCCATCGCTGTTTTAAGAATTGTCATACCTGCATCAGTAATCACACAATGTTCTCTCAGCATTTTGCTCGACATTTGTGCATTGGAAAAAACACCTTTATTTTCTTCAAATCTTTTCTCCTGAACTTTTCTGGCTTTAACCACTCTTTCTCTGATAATTTCACTTTTCTCGGCTAACTGAGAATCAGCCAATTCTTTAAATGGTACTGGAACTACTTCAACATGAATATCAATTCTATCCAGCAATGGTCCGGAAATTTTATTTAAATATTTCTGAACTACTCCTGGTCCGCAGACGCATTCAGTATCAGGGTGGTTGTAATAACCGCAGGGGCAGGGATTCATTGCTGCAATTAACATAAAACTTGCAGGATATTCTACGGTCATTCTAGCCCTAGAAATGGTTACCATTCTTTCTTCCATGGGCTGACGCAGCACTTCCAAAACTGCACGTTTAAATTCAGGTAATTCATCCAAAAACAAAACACCATTGTGAGACAATGATATTTCTCCGGGTTGAGGATTGCCTCCTCCTCCAACCAATGCTACATCACTAATGGTATGATGAGGTGCTCTGAAAGGACGTACCGAAATTAATGCCATATTCTTGCTCATTTTACCGGCAACAGAATGAATTTTTGTTGTTTCTAATGCTTCATATAAATTCAGCGGTGGCAAAATAGAAGGCATGCGCTTGGCAAGCATGGTTTTACCTGCACCCGGAGGACCAATTAAAATTACATTATGTCCACCGGCAGCTGCTATTTCCAATGCTCGTTTAATATTCTCCTGGCCTTTTACTTCTGAAAAATCGAATTCATAACTATTCAAGCTGTTGTAAAATTCATCGCGTGTATTGATGATTGTTTTTTCCAATTCGATTCCATCTTTAAAAAAGGCTATGACTTCTTTTATGTTTTCAACTCCATAAACATCTAATTTTGAAACAATAGCCGCTTCTCTTGCATTTTGCCTGGGAAGTATGATTCCTTTAAAACCTTGTTTTTGGGCTTCAATAGCAATAGGTAAAGCTCCTTTAATCGGTTGCAATCCACCATCCAAAGAGAGTTCACCCATAATTATATATTGATCAACAGTATCAGGATTTATTTGTTCAGAAGCTGCCAAAATACCAATAGCAATGGTCAAATCGTATGCTGAACCTTCTTTACGGATGTCTGCAGGAGCCATATTTACAACAATTTTCTTTCCGGGTATACGGAATCCCACATTTTTTAATGCTGCTTCAATACGCTGATGACTTTCTTTAACCGCACTGTCAGGTAATCCTACCATAGAAAAGTTAATTCCCTGATCAATATTAACTTCTACAGTGATCGTAATGGCATTTACGCCAAAAATTGCACTTCCAAAAGTTTTAACAAGCATGATTAAGTCTTATTAGGTTTATACTTTGAGTCTTTCAATATTTTTTGAGCATCATTCAGGTTTAATAAATCTTTAATGCTAATATTTTTGTTATTTTCCATAAATGATTTAACAATCTGCCAACCAATCCATTCAGTCATTCGAGGTGGCGAATTTTTAAATCCTTTGGTAGTTGGTGCTTCAGTAATAAATGAACGGATTTTGTAATAATCAGCATTATATAATAAATTATTCTGGATAAAAAATGCCCAGATATTGGCTTCATTTTTCTTACTCCAATCAATTTGTTCCTGAGAATAGCCTATTTTAATATTTTCTGCCAA
>CAIUKU010000064.1 GCA_903899825.1 uncultured Bacteroidales bacterium
ATATAAAAAAATGCTTTAAAAATTTCATTGTGGAAATTCAATTTTAAACTTGTGGCTAATTTAAGCATAAAAAACCTATTTTATTCAATAAGATGGCTTTTTTTGACGAGATTTTAAATTGATTTTGTTGTTGATTTATGTATCCATTATAAGAATACATCAAATAAATTCTAAAAGAATTATCAAAATCTATATCCAATGGCATATTGTAAGTAATCTGCTGCTTGTTTCCGATTCGTTAAAGTTGCCATTCCATAAATATTAGTTGTAAAATAATAACGTATTCCCAAACGGGCATACCAATATTGCTTGTTTAAGTTAGTGTCATAAAAATAATTTCCCAACTGGGTAATTAAAGATAATTTGCGGATAAGTAATTCATGTCCCAACGCCAGTCCATAATAGCTGTTATAAGTTGTAGCATAAAATTCATCATTGATTTCTCCCTGTCGCAATACATAATTTAAATTTAAGCTTAGGATGTTTTTTCGGCTTAGGAATCTATTCAATGCATAATCAGCGGTTAAAATTAAATAATACTTGTTTAATTCTTCATTTACACCTCGGGTGGCAAATCCTAACGTGAAATCATTTGCCCATTTTTTTTCAGTGGTATTTATTTTACTAAAAACTGTTGTTTTGTTTTCTTCAAAAATACGATAACCAAAATTCACTCCATAATTCCAAATATTAATACCTAAATTGGGTAGGTTTAAAGCAGCATTTGAACAATGAGAAAATCCAGCATTTAAACCCATTGAAAAATACTTGTTTACCTGGAAATCTAAATTTAATTTTAAATTAAAGAAGAAACTCAAATCGGTACTAATCATAAAGTTAGTAGGATTGGTTTCTTTATTATACTTTTCTGTAGCATAAGCAATTCCTGCTCCTAAATGTGAATATAAATTCAAACGGTGATAATGAAACAGCATGGGTTCTATAAACATATTTGCTCCCCATAAATCACCAATTATTGCATTTTTAGTATGAATATACATCAATGAATAGCCAAATCTTGTTGATTTAAATGGATTTTCCCATTCACTGGTGTTTTTAAGGTTCTGGTATATTTTTGCCTGTATTGCAAATACATCTCCTTTAATATGCTCAATTCGCTTAGAATGAGGCAGGATTTTTCCGGTATTGATATTAAGTCCTCCGAAATAGAATTTTGGTATTGTTTCTTGGCCTAGCGTATTGTTTAAAAAGGCAAATCCAGCAAGTAAAATTATTAATAAAAGTTTGATTTTTTTACGCATATTTTAAAGTAAGTAGTTGCAAATATTAGTTTTCTTTTTTCTTCTTTAAACTTATTAAAAATGCAAGATTAAATACAATTGATAAGCCAATAAAAAAACCAATAATACATGAAACGAAATTAGTTTCGGTTACAAATTGACTGAGAATAATGCTGAAAGCTAAAGAAAGCTGACCGAATACCAGCAATAAATTCTTGTTTCTCATTATATTAATATTTAGATCTGTCAGAATTTTGTATATAATTCAATTTAAAAAGTAGATTTTGAATTAATTTTTTCAATGAAATCTGACAGATCTAAGCTAAGAATGATAAAAAATTATTTAATTACATTTAATTCTTTACCCACTTTAGTAAATGCAGCAATACATTTATCAAGGTTTTCTCTGCTATGAGCTGCAGATATCTGAACGCGGATTCTAGCCTTGTCTTTTGGTACTACAGGATAATAAAAACCAATAACGTAAATACCTTCGTTTAATAACCTGGCAGCCATTTCCTGAGATAATTTGGCATCGTATAACATTACAGCTACAATAGCCGATTGAGTTGGTTTGCAGTCAAATCCTGCTTCAATCATTTTCTGACTGTAGTAAGCTGTGTTTTCATGAAGCTTGTCCTGTAATTCATTGGTTTCGCTCATCATTTCAACCATTTTGATACCTGCAGCTGCTACCATTGGAGGAATTGAATTTGAGAATAAGTAGGGGCGAGAACGTTGACGCAACATTTCAATAACTTCTTTTTTACCGGTTGTAAATCCTCCAATAGCGCCACCAAAAGCTTTTCCTAATGTACCAGTGATTATTTCACATTTACCTTTTAAATTGTATAATTCAGTAACACCCCTGCCTGTTTTACCCACAACACCAGCTGAATGTGATTCATCTACCATTATCATGGCATCGTATTTATTGGCCAGTTCATAAATTTTATCCAGAGGAGCAACATTACCATCCATAGAAAAAACACCATCAGTAACAATAAGTCGGAAACGATTCGTTTGTGCAGCTTTTAACTGTTCTTCCAAATCAGCCATATCTGCATTATTGTAACGATAACGTTGTGCTTTGCATAAACGGACTCCGTCAATTATTGAAGCATGATTCAATGCATCTGAAATAATTGCATCTTCCTCACCTAAGATAGGTTCAAATACGCCTCCATTGGCATCGAAGCATGCAGCGTACAAAATGGTATCTTCTGTTCCGAAAAACGATGCAATTTTTTGTTCCAGTTCTTTGTGTAAGTCCTGAGTTCCGCATATAAAACGAACCGAAGACATACCATAACCTCTGCTGTCCATTGCATCTTTAGCTGCCTGAATTAGCTGTGGATTGTTGGATAAACCCAAATAGTTATTGGCACAAAAATTCAAGACTTCCTGACCACTGTTTACTTTAATAGTAGCTCCCTGAGGAGAAATAATAATTCTTTCGTTTTTATACAAACCAGCATTTTTAATTTCACTGATTTCTTTCTGAAGATGTTCTTTAACTTTATCGTACATGGCGTTTCTTTTATTAAATTTATTTATTGCATGCAAAATTAATGATTTTATGTTTTACGCAACTATTTAAACGTTTTTTTATTATCTTTGTCTTAAATATTAAGATTCTATTGTTTACCTCAAATGTATACAACATATTATAACTTATATATTAATGTTGATAAAATAAATAAAGCTGCACCATGATGAAACATAATGCCATGATTGGATTATGCTTATTACTTTTGCTGAGCAGCATGGTAAATGCACAAATGACGCTAACAACCTCAACGCAGATTAATACTGTTTGCAATGGCAATCCTTGTACATATAATGGACCTAAAATACTGATTAATGAAGTTATGCTTTCACCATCAAACGGTGATGGTTCTATTTTTGGCCAGACAACAGCTGCTTCCTGTGAAGGTGAATGGATAGAGTTATATAATCCTGATATCTGTCAATCAATTGATATATCCTGTTTTTTTCTGGGCAATAACGCAAAAGATAACAATAATAATTATCCGGGAGGTTTTGTTATTCCCGCCGGAACTGTAGTTCCTCCGAGAGGTTTTGTTATTATAAGAGGAATCAAAGCTCCTGCTGTACCTGCAAATCTTTTAATGCAAAATGGAGGTAAAACAATAGAAATTATTATTAATTCAAGTTTGTCTGCTCATGTTTGTCTGGGAGGTGGGGATAGATTATGGTTTCCTAATGCGGGTGGATGGTTTGCCTTTTATGATAACAATGGTGTTCCACAGGATGCAATTTCATGGTATTCTCAGACGAATTCCTGTTTAAGTTGTATTCCATGTAATCCTCAGGTTTCAGGTTGCGGTTTTACTGGTAATCTGTCATCTTACGACAATTTTCCCCCTGCAAAAAAGAATTATATTACAGCATTATCCCCGGGCAATTCTGTCGGACAGTCTTTCAGAAGACTACCCGATGGAGGAAACTGGGTTGCTACTCCTGCTGTTCCAACTTATGGAAGTTGTAATGCTGTTTGTGTTCCTCCTCCGAATATTACATGTACCGGTAAGGCTTTGGTGAATGTCTCCGGTGGTCAGCCTCCATATACTTACAAATGGAATGATCAGCAATTTACTACTACTGCTGCAGTAACAGGTTTGTGTGCAGGAATTTATACTGTTATTGTTAAAGATGCCAATTTGCAAACTGCAACTGCCAGTGTTCAGATTGAAAATTTAGAATTAAATGCAAGCGTTACTACAACTGCAATAATTTGTAAGGGAGGAAATAATGGCAGCATAAATCTTACTTTAAACAATGGAAAAAATCCCTACCATTATTTATGGAGCAATGGCGATACTACTGCTGCTATCCATAATCTCTTTGCAGGAAATTATTCTGTTGCAATTACTGACTCCAATGATTGCAAAACTGATACTGCTGTTACTCTTGCTGAAAGTCCTGTGATACCTACAATAAGCACAAATAATCCTACAATATGTTCAGGGACAAGTGTTCAATTAATTGCTACTCCATCTCTAACCGGAGGAACTTATACATGGTTGCCAGGAAATATTCATACAGCTGCTTTTATTATTTCTCCAATTTTAACTACTTCCTACATTGTTACTTATAACTTAGCAGGATGTATTGCGAAAGATACTTCTATTGTTACCGTTCATCCTTCTCCTTTTGTATCGATAGATGTTTCAAATCACACAATAATGATAGAAGATTCAGTTGTGCTGACTGCAATGGGCGGTCTTAGTTTTATATGGAACAATGGAAATATAAACCAGACTATGATAATGTATCCTGTTATTGATACTTTATATTGTGTAATTGCTTCCAACAATAACAATTGCTATGATACAGCCTGTGTGAAGATTAAAGTAAAAGGTGTTTCAACTTTATATGTCCCTAATTCATTTACTCCCAATGGAGATGGTATCAACGATATATTTCTTATTCCTTACACCCATGTTGAAACTTTTAATATGATGATTTTTAATAAGTGGGGAAATCTATTATTTGAAACCAATGATATAAATGTAGGTTGGGATGGAAAATATTATAGTGAATTAGTACCGGAAGGGATTTATATATATTCAATTAAAGCAATAGGAGAAGATGGTGTAAATTATCGTAAGCTTGGATCAGTAACTTTGTTAAGGTGATTTATTTTAAAATGTCTGTTTATAAATTAACAGGTATGTAAAAAATACTTTATTCTGAAAATATATCTATATCCAGACTAACCTATAAATTATTATCCAGTATTTATTTTAATGTATTTAAAAAACGTATCAGTTTTTCCATTGCCATACTTCGGTGACTAATTTTATTTTTTTGAGCCAGGGTCATTTCTGCAAAGGAAATATTAAAATTTACAGGCATAAAGATTGGGTCGTAGCCAAACCCATCATTTCCGTGTTTTTCGGTTAGGATTTTTCCTTTGACAAAACCTTCAAAAAAGTATTCAGTTCCATCTAATATTAAGGATATTACAGTACGAAACCGGGCTTCACGATTTGTAATTCCCTGCATTTTAAACAATACTTTGTCAATATTATCCTGAAAACTGCATCCTTCACCTGCATAACGTGCTGAAAAAACACCGGGTTCTCCTTCAAGGGCATCAATTTCCAAACCTGTATCATCTGCAAAGCAGTTTATTGTATATTTATCGAAAATGAAATGCGATTTTTGGGAAGCATTTCCTTCTAATGTTAATTGTGTTTCAGGTATTTCTTCAGAGAATCCTATATCAGACAAGCTTAAAAGCTGAAAACTGCTTTGGATTAGTGGACTTATCTCTTTAATTTTGTGTTGATTATTGGTGGCAAAAACTAATTTCATACAATTTTATTTTTTTTCAAAATTAATGATTATTTTTGTTTCATCAAAAACATATCTCATGAGTATTAAAGGAACACAAACCGAAAAAAACCTGTTGAAAGCATTTGCTGGCGAATCGCAGGCTAAAAACCGTTATCAGTTTTTTGCAAAGCAGGCAAAAAAAGAAGGCTACGAACAAATAGCCGCCATGTTTGAAGAAACTGCTTTACAGGAACAACAACACGCCAAGATTTTCTTCCGTTATCTGGAAGGTGGTATGGTAGAAATTACCGCTGCCTATCCTGCCGGTATGATCGCCGCAACAGCTGAAAATTTAAAAGCAGCAGCTGAAGGTGAACACGAAGAATGGATAGATTTGTATCCTGCTTTTTCAAAAGTAGCGGAAGAAGAAGGCTTTAAAAAAGTATCGATGTCTTTTAAATTAATTGCTGCAATCGAAAAAGAACACGAGGACAGATACAGAAAATTGCTGAATAATCTCGAAACTGAAAAAGTATTTAAAAGAGATACCAAAGTAATGTGGGTTTGCCGTAAATGTGGTCATGTTCACTATGGTGAAAAAGCATTGATGAATTGTCCTGTTTGTGATCATCCTCAAGCATATTATGAAATTAAAGCTGAGAATTTTTAATAAATGCTGATTGATAAGTCTTAATGACAGATTCTAATAAGTACTAAAACTGAGAAATCTTAGTATTTAAATAGATCTTTAGGTAATTTAAAATGCAGATTATTGTTTAATAATGTCTACAAAAACCGGTAAATGATCCGATAAATATCTGCATTGGTAAGAATCGGTCAAAACTCTGTATTTATTTACTTTAAACCCTTTTACAAAGATATAATCAATTCTGGAAGTTACCGGTTTGCAAAATTCGAATGCATTGAAAGTCCCTTCATTTTGATTTGTATCTTTTTTGTATATAAGTTTTGCATCTTTGAATACACTCGTGATATATTGAATAGCTGCTTTATCAGGGGTCATGTTAAAATCGCCCATTAAAATAACAGGTACGTTTTCTTTATTCAGGAATTTTATTTTTTCAATAATTAATCGGGCGCTATTTTGTTGAGCAATTTCTCCAATATGATCAAAATGAGTATTGAAAACCCAGCATTTTTCTTGGTTCTTTTTGTTCTTTAACAAAGCATAAGTGCAAATTCTATTACAAACTGCGTCCCAACCTTTTGAGACCGTATCTGGCGTTTCTGATAACCAGAAAGTAGAAGTAAGGAGTACTTCAAATTTATCTTTATTGAAAAATACAGCACTGTATTCACCTTGTGTTTTTCCATCGTCTCTGCCTATACCAATATGTTGATATTGTGGAAGACAACTGTCAAGAAATGCCAGCTGACTTGATAATCCTTCCTGAATACCAAATATATCAGCATCGTAAAAGCGAAACATTTCAGCTACTTTATCTTTACGGAAGCTCCAGGCATTTTCTCCATCAAAAGTATTGTCGTACCTGAGATTAAAAGTTATTACCTTGATTGATTGACTATTAACCGATAAAATACTTAAAGTATATAATAATAAGAAAAGTGCTGATTTCTTCATGGAATTAAAATAGGGGATTAATAATTATCAAAAGTATGTATTATAAATACGAAATGCAATTAAATCACATTTTTTTTAATTTTTTTTATAGCATTAAAAAAAATAGTATCTTCGTGAAAAACTTATTAATACCAGTGTTTTGCCATTAAAAAGCATTTTATTAAAATATTGGGGCTATAGCCAATTTCGTCCAATGCAGGAAGATATTATACAATCTGTTTTGGATGGAAATGATACTCTGGCATTGCTACCAACCGGTGGTGGAAAATCAATATGTTTTCAGTTACCTGCTATGGTATTGCCTGGAATCTGCATAGTAATATCTCCCTTGATAGCATTGATGAAAGATCAGGTTGAAAATCTATGTAGAAGAGGTATAAATGCAAAAGCCATTTATTCGGGTATGCATCCGAAAGAAATTGAAATTATTCTCAATAATGCTGTATATGGAGATGTTAAATTGCTGTATGTTTCACCAGAAAGATTACAAACTGATACTTTTCGTGAACATCTGAAAAAAATGAAAGTCAACCTGATTGCAGTGGATGAAGCCCATTGTGTTTCGCAATGGGGGTATGATTTTAGACCGCCATATTTGAAAATTGCTGATATTAAAGCTCTTTTGGTAAAAGTTCCTGTGCTGGCTCTTACTGCAACAGCTACCCCCATTGTGGTAGAGGATATTCAAAACAAATTGGAATTCACTAAAAAGAATGTGTTTCAAAAAAGTTTTGAGCGTAAAAACCTAAACTATTTTGTAATAAAATCAGATGATAAGCTTGCCCGTTTACTTCGGATCATCAATAAAATTAAAGGAACAGGTATCATATATGTGAGAAGCCGGAAAAAAACAATTGAAATTGCTAATTTTCTCAATAAGAATGGTATCAAAGCAGGATATTATCATGCAGGGCTTGAAAATAACATACGGAATGATCAACAAAAACGCTGGATGAATGATTCCAATAGGGTAATTGTTGCCACCAATGCTTTTGGAATGGGAATAGACAAACCCAATGTCCGATTTGTAATTCATATTGATTTGCCTGATACATTGGAGGCTTATTTTCAGGAAGCAGGCAGGGCAGGAAGAGATGAACAGGATGCTGTTGCTGTGATATTATTTGATAATGCTGATATTTCGGCACTTGACCAAAATTTTCAGAATGCTTTTCCAGAGAAAGAATACATTAAAAATGTGTATCAGGCATTAGGAAACTATTTCAAAATACCAGAAGGCAGTGGAAAGGATCAAAGTTTTGATTTTGATCTACGTGAATTTTGTGATCAGTTTGGGTTCAATCTTATTTCAGCCTACAATTCATTAAAATTTCTTGAAAAAGAAGCATATATTTTACTCAACGAAGATATGAATCAAGCATCTGCCATACATTTTACCATAAGTAAAGAAGATTTGTATCGTTTTCAGATTGAAAACCCCTCTACAGATAACTTTATAAAAATTATTCTGCGTTCTTACGGTGGTGTTTTTAGTGATTTTATCAGAATTAGTGAGTCGGAATTAGCAAAAAGAAGCAACAGCGAAGTGATAAAAGTTCAAAAAATGCTTCAATTATTGGTAAAAATGCAGGTATTGAATTATATTCCTCAAAAAACCAAACCTTTTATTAGCTTTTTAATTGAACGAATATCAGTCAATTCAATTTTTCTTTCCAGGGAAACCTATGAATTTCGCAAAGAGAATGCATTTAAACGTATTGAAGCTGTAAAAGAATATGTAAATTCACTTACAAAATGTCATCAACAATTTTTGTTGGAATATTTTGGCGAATGTAAAAGCAAACGTTGTGGTAAATGTGATATATGTATCGAAAGGAATAAAATGGAACTCAATGAATATGAATTTAATAACATTTTACAGCAAATAAAACCAATTTTAAAATTAAAAATATCCACTGTGGAAGAAATAGTTGAAAGAATTGAGGCCGACGAGGATAAAATATTAAAAGTATTACAATGGCTACTCGATAACGATAAAATAATTAAAATAGATGAGATGAAATATGGATGGGCTTTGTAATTTATAATTTAATGCCGTTTAGTTACTGGCTTTGATCCTGACACTTTCAGGTCAAATATACAATTTAACCTGACAGCGTCCGAAGGTCCTGTCAGCGTTAAAATTTCTTAACTATACAACATTGATTATAATTTATAATTCAATATTTTAGTGTAATTTAATAATAAACTTTAATTTAAACTATACAAATTACAAATTTTATTCAGCTAAAAATGAAATTGGAAAAATCTTTATATTTGCAGGAAGATGTTGTGCAAATTGCAAAGGATTTATTAGGAAAATACTTATTTACTTATTTTGAAGATAAGATTACAGCTGGTATTATTATTGAAACAGAAGCATATGCAGGGATTACTGATAAAGCTTCACATGCTTATGCTAACCGTTATACCAAAAGAACTGAAATAATGTATCGTGAAGGTGGTATAGCTTATGTTTACTTATGCTATGGACTGTATCCTTTATTTAATGTGGTAACTAATAAAACCGGAATTCCTCATGCAGTTTTAATACGTGGCATTGAACCAATAGAAGGTATTGAGTATATTAAAGAAAGATACATTCAAAAGAATCAGAAGGGTTTAATAATAAATGGTCCGGGTAAACTTACAAAAGCCTTGGGCATTAATTGCACTCATACCGGAGTTGATTTGAATGAAAATCAAATCTGGATTGAAGATAAGCATTTAACTATTAATGAGGAAGATATAATCATAACGTCGAGAATTGGTGTATCATATGCTAAAGAAGATGCTTTATTGCCTTATCGCTTTATATTGAAAAAATAATGAAAAATTTAAAAATGATATGATATAATGAATTCAATATTATGAATTAATAGTTTTTACTTTGACACTTTCATGTCTATCGATACTGAAAGGTCTGATTTTTAATTAAATCTGTCAGCGTATGAATTCTTTATCTAAACGACACATTGTATTATGAATTAATAAAACTCCATAATAATCGGGAATTTATTACCCAAATCTAAATAACCAATAGCTAAACTTCAATGAAAGAACTGAATCTGGAACAAAAAAAAGAAATGTACAATTATCTTACTGCTTTTGTTTCCGACAATAAAAAATCGAAAATAGACGAAATTGTACTATCGCGAACCCGTCATTTAACTGTAGTCCTAGAAGATATTTTTCAATCTCAGAATGCAAGTGCTGTCTTACGAACCTGTGATTGTTTTGGTATACAGGATGTGCATATCATCGAAAATCGTTATCCATACGAAATCAATCCTGATGTAGAATTGGGTTCTGCAAAATGGCTGAATTTGAAACGATACAATTCTGCTGGACATAATACACTGGATGCATACAATATATTAAGAGAAGAAGGTTATACTATTGTTGCTACTTCGCCTCACAAGAATGATTTAGTGATACAGGATTTGCCTGTTGATAATAAAATTGCACTGGTATTCGGCACAGAAAAAGAAGGATTATCAGAAATAGCCTTACAAAACGCCGATGCTTTTGTAAAAATTCCGATGTATGGCTTTACTGAAAGTTTTAATATTTCAGTTTCTGCAGCTATGTCTGTTTTTTATTTGTCAGAAAAAATACGAAACGCTGGTATATCATGGCAGTTGAAAGAAGAAGAAATCTATGATATTAAGCTAGACTGGATAACAAATGTCATAAGGATGGCTGAACAGGTGAAAGATGATTTTTTATTAAAAAAAGGATGGCGGTAAATTATCTTTGATAAAGATTTTATTTTAAATTTGTGAAAATATGGTTTAAATTGTGTAATTTTACAGAATATTAATATTTTAATCAATTGAATTATGGGAAAAGGCGATAAAAAAACTAAAAGAGGAAAGATTATCCTGGGTTCTTCGGGCATAAAACGTCCTAAAAATAAGAAAAAAATCATTTCAGTTGCAGTGGCAGCAAAACCTGTTGAAACCACAGCAGACAGTAAACCTGCTAAGAAAACTACTAAAAAAGAAACAGCTTCAGAATAAAAAAAAAGAGAACTTGCATAAAGTTCTCTTTTTTTTTGTAAAATAGTATATTTCATTCAGAGCTAATAACTCCCTAATATCCTCTTTTCTTTCCGCTAACTTTTTCAAATACAACCCTAAAGCAGGCAACATTGCTTATAGCTGGAAGTGAATAACCAAAGTCTTGTCGGGTATATTTCTGCATAATTTTATTCATCCATTTGGTTTTTTCTTCAATATCTTCAATAAATTCAACTTTACCGTAAACAATTACACTTTTAAATTTCATGCTATAACTGCAGGCAACTTCTACATCATGATAATGCAATTCATGGGAAGTACTGAATACAATGCATACGTTCGGATTGGCTTTTAAAATATCAATTTTCTTACCAAAGGGTGCCGAATGAAAATATAAGACATTGTCTTCATATGCAAAATTGAAAGGTAAATTATACGGCATTCCTTTTTCGTCAACCATGCTCATATAACATGCTTCGCATTGATTGATAACCTCTTCTATCTCTGACTTTTGTGTAATAATATTACTCTTCATTCTTGGATTTTTTTATGATGACTATTTTTCCTGATTTAATTTTATCGGGCAATTCAAGCAAATAGCTTACTAATGATAGAATAATACTAAATGCAAGCGCCCACCAAAAGCTATCCACTTTAAATTCAGGAACAATACTTGAAGCTAGCAGAATGATGAAGGCATTTACAACCAGTAAAAATAAGCCGAAACTAAATATTGTAGCTGGGATTGTTAACAGTATGAGTAAAGGTTTTATAAAAATATTCAATAATGTTAAAACGATAGCAATTACGATAGCAGTTGTAAAATTGGGGATATGTATACCTGAAAGCAAGTATGCAGTAATCACTACGGCAAAAGAAGTTATCAGGATTTTTAAAAAAAATTTCATAAAATAATTTTGTTTTTTTTTGAATATACAAATCTACATAATATTTATGATTCTTTAAGTAAAATCTCAAAATTTTTAGCATATTTAACGATGTTAATTATCAA
>CAIUKU010000065.1 GCA_903899825.1 uncultured Bacteroidales bacterium
TATGTAAAAATTATGATGGAAAATGTGATATGGAAAATGTGTTTGCACTCATCTTTTTTCAACTTTTACATTTTCCATTATACATCCTAAATTTTCCATTACTTCATTTTCCATTATTCTTTAATGTTTTTTGCCATATTAATTTTTGCCGTTGAAACAGCTTTTCCAATAATATTAAGCAATTCTTTATTTTCTTTCATAAGAGAAGTTAAAACAGCATCATTTTCAGATAGCATTTTTGCCTTTTTAATAAATCGAAGCCAAAAATATGATTCTCTCAATTCTTTTAATGAAATCAACATTTTGTGAACGAAATCTTTTTTACTTTCTGCAGCTGTAGCTTCATCATAGTTTGCACCTGAAGAGGTTCCAGAACGAAAAAGTTGACCGTAAATATGCTTTCCGCTATATGATTTACAAAGTCCATCTTCCAGCTTATAAATTTCAACTGCAAAATTTAAAAATCTTTCAATAAGCTCTTCTCTCATTTTATTTAATTTTTACATTTTACATTTTCCATCATCAATTTTCCATTTTTATATGTAAAAGTTATGATGTAAAATGTGTTATGTAAAATGTTTTAATGCAACTATTTTTTAATTTTTACATTTTCCATATCACATCATAATTTTTACATTTAAACTACCGTCTCCAATTAACTGATTTCACCCAATCAACAACCAATTTAGCATTTTCAAATGGAATACCGGGAATAAACCCATGCCCTAAATTGAAAATCCAGTTTTGATTTTTTGAACCGAATTCAACAAATTTTTCGAGTTCAGTGATAATAGTTTTTTTATCAGCCAGTAACAATCTCGGGTCAAGATTTCCCTGCAAACCGATTTCAGGATGAACTAAAGAACGGGCTTCTGTTATTGAAGTCTGCCAATCTACACTTACAAAATCACAATCTGATGGTTTAATATATTTTATACCATAACCTAAACCTTTTGGTAGAAAAATAACAGGAGTTCCTGCCTTCATAACAGCAGCAGAAATCTTTCTTACATAAGGCATGATCATTTCGAAATATAAATCAGAAGGAATTAAACCAGCATGTGTTTCAAATATCTGGAAAACAGAAATACCATGTTTAGCCTGCGTTATTGCATATTCAATTGACAATTCGGTAATGGCATTTAATAATTGATGGGCTAATATTTTATTTTTATATAATAATGCAACTGCATCAGGGAAAGTATGATTGGTGCTCAATCCTTGTACCATATAACAAAGGGTAGTTAAAGGAGCTCCGCAAAAACCAATTAAAGGTGTATTTTCAGGTTTTGTTCTCATGATCTCATCAATTACATCATAGATATAATTGAGTTTTGAAGCATCAGCCTTTAATATATTCATCGGATCTTTAACATCTTTAAGTGCAGTTGCGAATTTTGGTCCGGAATCAGCAAAATTGAGACTCATTCCCAGTGCCTGTGGTATTACCAATATATCAGAAAAAAGTATGGCTGCATCAACACCCAAGTCGTAAACCGGCATTAATGTTACCTTTGCACCCAGTTCAGGTGATTCCATTAATTCATGGAAAGAATGGCGTTCGCGCATTTCAAGATATGAAGGCAACACTCTCCCGGCTTGACGCATAAACCATACCGGAGGTCTTTCTGTTTTTTCACCTTTGAGTGTTTGTTGAAATATTGAATTATTCATTTTATTATTCTGAATTTTTATTAAAGTTTATTAATTTGGGAACGCTGATGACACTGATACCTAAAGGTAAACGCGGATAAGAACGGATTTTTCTTTAATTTCATTAATTAAACAATTTTAAAATCCGTTTAATCTGCGTTTCCGGAACGGATCAGCGTCATCCGCGTTCAAATATTTTCCAAATAAGAGACATTTGATTTCTTATAGATTCTTTAAAGCTAGCAGATTGGCCGCTATAATGGTTTCTATGTCTTTATCAGTATGAGCATAAGAAACAAACAAACATTCATACTGTGAAGGAGCCAGATAGATTCCGCTTTCCAAAGACATTTTAAAAAAACGTGCATATTTATCAGCATCCGATTTCATGGCTTCATCATAAGTAGTAATTTGAGTTTCATTGGTAAAGAAAAAAGTCATCATTGAACCAACACGGTTGATTAATCCTTTAACACCGGTAATTTCCATATTCCTATAAATACCTGCTTCAAGCATAGCTGCTTTTCTCTCTAATTCTGCATGAAAATCCGGAGTATCTCTGATAAGCTTAAGCATTGCAATTCCTGCTGACATTGCCAATGGATTTCCTGATAAAGTTCCGGCCTGATAAACAGGTCCTATCGGAGCCAACATATCCATGATTTCCTTTTTTCCGCCATAAGCACCTACAGGAAGACCACCACCAATAATTTTCCCCAAGGTAGTAATATCAGGCATTACATTGTATAATTCCTGAGCTCCGCCTTTTGCCAGCCTGAAACCAGTAATTACTTCATCAAAAATCAATAAAGCACCATATTCTGTGGCAATATCCCGTAATCCCTGAAGAAATCCTTTGGTTGGAACGACAACTCCCATATTACCCGCAACTGCTTCAACAATAATTGCAGCAATTTGATTACCTTTTTCCTGAAACAAGGTTCTTACTGAATCCAGGTTATTGTATTCAGCAATTAATGTATCTTTAGCTGTACTTGAAGTAACACCCGGACTATCTGGCAATCCCAGAGTGATAGCACCTGAACCGGCTTTAATTAAGAAGCTATCTCCATGACCGTGGTAATTTCCAGCAAACTTAAGGATGCACTCTCTTTTAGTGTAACCACGTGCCAGTCTGATCGCACTCATAGTTGCTTCAGTACCGGAATTAACCATTCGGACTTTTTCTATTGAAGGAACCATACTCACAATGAGTTCAGCCATTTCAGTTTCATACTCAGTAGGAGCACCATAACTAGTTCCTTTTACAGCTGCTTCATTGATTGCAGTAAGAATAGCTTCATGTGCATGACCAAAAATCAGAGGGCCCCATGATGCAACAAAATCAATATACTGGTTTCCATCAATATCAGTAATATAAGCGCCTTTTGCTTTACTGATAAAAACCGGGTTTAATTTCACACTTTTAAACGCTCTTACCGGAGAGTTTACACCACCCGGGATAATTTCCTGAGCTTTTTTAAAAGCTTCTATACTTTTTGTAAATTGCATGTTTACTATATTTTATTTGTACTTAAATATATAAGTTCTTAAAATACATAGAATACTTAAAGTACTTAAAGTGGAAAAGATGTAGTTTTTCAACTTTAAGTACTCAAGGCACTTTAAGTACTCTAAGTACTATTATTTTTTATTTCATTCTGTTTAAAACATTGGCAGCTTCTACTGCATGATAGGTGATAATAATGTCAGCTCCTGCTCTTTTGATAGAAGTTAATATTTCCATCATCACTCTTTCTCCGTCTATCCAGTCGTTTTTAGCTGCAGCTTTTACCATCGAAAACTCACCGCTAACATTGTAAGCAGCTACCGGCATTTTAAATTCGTTTTTAACACGGTAAATCACATCTAAATAGCTCAAAGCAGGTTTCACCATTACAATATCTGCACCTTCTGCTATGTCAAGTTCAACTTCACGCATGGCTTCATTGGTGTTAGCCGGATTCATCTGATAAGTGGCTCTGTTTCCAAATTTAGGAGCACTTTCAGCAGCTTCTCTGAAAGGTCCGTAAAAGCCTGATGCATATTTTGCAGCATAAGACATAATCGGTATTTTTTCGAATTTATTCAAATCCAATTGTTCACGGATAATGGCAACCCTGCCATCCATCATATCACTTGGAGCAATCATATCAGCACCTGCTTCAGCAAGAGAAACAGCTTGCTTAGCAAGAGTTATCAGTGTAGTATCATTGTCTACATCACCATCGATAATAGTGCCGCAATGTCCATGAGTTGTATACTCACAATTGCATACATCGGCAATAATATACAGATCTTTATTGTCTTTTTTCAGAGCTCTGATGGCTTGTTGAACAATACCATCATGTTCACATGCAACACTTCCGTCCTCATCTTTATGTGCAGGAATGCCAAACAACAACACAGCTTTAACGCCTGCTGCATATACTTTTCTACATTCTTCAACCAGATTTTCAACTGAAAGTTGATAATTGCCGGGCATTGAATTAATATGATTTCTCACATTGGTGCCAGAACAAACAAATAATGGCATTACAAAATCGTCAACTGAAAGTTTGGTTTCAGTTACCATTTGTCTTAATACACTATTGTATCTTAATCTTCTTAATCTTGTTACAGGAAAGTCCATGATATTTTTTTTAATTATTAATTAATATGTTTTATTTTTTAAAAAATGTTTCTATTGCTTCACTAAGTCCTTCAGTACTTGATTTTACAGCAGTAATTAAGGGTTCAAGTCCTGCATTTGTGATAGCTTTAGTAGTTGTAGTTCCAATACTTGCAGTTTTTAATAAATTAATCTTGTCAGCATCATAAAAAGAACAGAAATTCTGAAAAGTTGACGGACTGGTAAAAACCAACAAGTCATAATGATTCTGATAAATAATTTCCAATATTGAAGCATCTGCAGTATCTGGTTTTAAGGTTTGATAAACATTGATTCGCTTAACATTGTTTTTTTCTGATAAACCCAAACTCAGGGTATCATCTGCCAGGTTTCCTAACGAAAGCAATATTTTTTGTTGTTTAGGATTTATAACATTATCAAAGTTATCCAATAAATCTACTGAAGTATTATCATGACTGATAAAATCAGGTGAATATCCATAATATTCAAGTTCCAATGCAGTTTTCCCGCCAATTACAGCTAATTTAACAGATTTTGGCAAAGCAGTACTTCCTTTGATGTCACTTAAATGTTTAAAAAAGTTTGCAACACCGTTTTTGCTGGTAAAGAAAATCCAGTCAAAATAATCCAGATTTTTGAGCAATTCATTTTCAGCAGAAGTAAGTATTGATGGAAGTATTTCTATCATTGGCAATGAGAAAACATTCGCACCTTTTGCTTTCAATAAATCTGGCAGTGTATATCCAGACTCAACAGCTCTGGTGGATATGATAACTTTACCTTGTAAAGCTAAGTTTCCCTGTGCTTCAATCAGATTATATTTCCTGATGTTTTCCAGAATTTCCTTACCTCCGTTTAAATATAGTTTTCTGGCCATCTGTATAGATAATTCAACAGCTTGTTCAACGGGAGCAGAAGCAGTTTCCCTTAAATACTGTTTTCCATCAATACTTGAAATAAAACCGCAAATATGAAACTGATTGTCTATAATTGTAGAATAACTCCCAACAGGTATCTGACATCCTCCTTCAAGGGTCTTTAAAAATGCACGTTCAGCATTGGTGGTAATCAACGTTTCGATATCGTTGATTTTTGAAAGAATTCCCTCAATAAAACTATCGTTTTCTCTGATTTCAATAGCAATTGCACCCTGGCTACAGGCAGGTATCATTACTTCAGGATCAATCAGTTCAGAAATAAATTCATCCATTTCGAGTCGTTGTAATCCTGCAGCAGCCATAACCATAACATTACAATAGCCTTCCTGCATTTTTCGGATACGGGTATTTACATTACCACGGATTTCAACAATTTTAAAATCTTTATTTATGCGTAACAACTGAGCTTTTCTTCTTAAACTGGAAGTTGCAATTATATCATCTGAGGTAAGATCTTTTATTTTTCTATTGTTACTACTAATGAGCGCATCTCTGACATCTCCCCTTTTTAAAACAGCACCCAGTTTTGCACCTTCAGGAAATGTAGTAGGCAAATCCTTTAAACTATGAACAGCCATGTCAATTTCGTTGTTAAACATGGCAATTTCAAGATCCTTGGTAAATAATCCTTTATCTCCGATTTTTGATAAAGGAACATCAAGAATTTTATCTCCTTTGGTTTTTATAATTTCTATTTCAAAAAGTATGGATGGAAAATGATTTTCAAGTTCTTCTTTAACCCGGTATGCCTGATACAATGCTAATTTACTTCCTCTTGTGCCAATACGAACAGTTTGTTTCATTAATTCTGATTAAAAAATTGATTGACTAAATGAATATGTTCGCGTTTTTTTCCATTGTCGGTAAAAGCTTTCACATTCGTAATCATGGTGTGGATAATTTTATTGGTAATTTGATCTGCTAATTCTGAGGCTTTTGGCAAATCTATTTGTTTTTGGGTTTTAATAAAATCTTCCAGTTCGTTTTTGTTGATACCGTGATAAAATTTACAAATACTTTGAAAGCATGGTATTAAATTTCTGGTATGTACCCAGTTTCCGAAATCTATTACAACTTCTTCAATAATTGCTTCTGCGGCACAAACTTCTCCACGCCTTTTTTCGAGGGTTTCATCTACAATATTTGTCAAATCATCTATGTCAAATACATGCACATTTTCAAGTTCAGCAACATCAACAGCAACATTACGTGGGACTGATAAGTCAACAAAAAACAAATCTTTATTTTTTCTCAGCATCATAGCTTTTTCAACCATTTCTTTTGTAATAAGGGGTTGTTTAGATGCTGTGGATGAGATAACTATATTGTTTTCAAGAAGAAGAGATTCTAATTTATTATACTCTTCTGCTTTTCCTTTATATTTTTCTGCCATATCTAAGGCATTTTGAAAAGTACGATTGACAATCGTAAATTTTTCACAACCTTTGGTTATAAGATTTTGAATGGTAAGTTCGCTGGTTTGTCCGGCACCGATGATCAATGCTGGTTGGGAAGGTAAATTATTCAGCATTTTGTTGGCTAAATTCACTGCTGCATAACTAATAGAGACTGCACCTAAATTAATATTGGTTTCTGATCTCACTCTTTTACCAGCTTCAAATGCTTTAATAAAAAGTCTTTTCAATAATGGACTCACTAACTCATTTTTTTCACAAATATTATAAGCATCTTTTACCTGACCTACAATTTGGTATTCGCCCAATGCCATTGAATCCAGTCCTGAAACTACATGAAAAAGATGACGGACCACTTCGTCGTGCGATTTTCTGTAAAGATGTGTACTTAATTCTTTGTCCAGATTCCTGTATTTGAACAAGACTTCTTCGAAAATATCAAAATCAGCTACACCACCGTGTCCGGCTGATTCAATATATATTTCGGTACGATTACAGGTAGATAAAACAACTGCGCCAACAATGCCTTTTTCTTTTAGCATAGGAACAAATCGCTTGATATCTTCTTCACAAAATACAAATTTTGACCTTACTTCTATGGGAGCAGTTTTGTGGTTTAATCCAAGTAGTTTAATCATGGTATACTTTGACTTTAAATATTGACGGCAAAAGTAGAAGGCAAATCTGATTTTTTTCTGTAGATTTTCATCAGATTTCAATACCAGGATTTAATTAGAGCACTCGTTTTAATGAAAAAGAAAAGCAAA
>CAIUKU010000066.1 GCA_903899825.1 uncultured Bacteroidales bacterium
CCCTGTTATATTAAGTTCCCTATTGCTGGCAGCCCATTTTTTCAGAATGGGAATGGATACCATCGTAGTAATTTGCATTTGTATTCCATTCATGTTGTTAGTAAAAAGCAAATGGTCAGCTTATTTAATACGTTTTTTTTTACTGGCCGCTACAATAGAATGGATACGAACAATTTATGAAATGGTAGGAATCAGGATGCAGCAAAATGAAAGCTGGCTCAGACTGGCCATTATATTAGGTCTTGTAAGTCTCTTCACTGCATTGTCGGCATTGGTATTCAGGTTCAGATCTATAAAGGAAATGTATCAATTATAAAGTAAAAAGTAAAAAGGATAAAGTGAAAAGTAACAGTCAAATATCTGTTGATGCCTAAAAACCTGATAGTCTAAAAGTCCAATTACTTTTTTAACTTTCCAAACTTTATTAACTTCTATTTAATATATTTTATACATTTACAGCATAAATAATTCATAGTCTTAATAACTGAACAACATAGAACTCATTTATTACAGTCATTATGCCTTATTCCCAAGTATTATGAAAAAAACTTTACTTTTATTCATTTTTATTTTCTTTTTATCAATAACTTACGCTCAGAATTACCTGATAAGTTTTGCAGGCAGCGGTGCAACAACCACTGTTGACAGCGTAAAAGTTGAAAATCTAACCCAGGGTTTAAAATTGACAGTATTGGGTACAGATACTTTGCATTTAGGTACAGTTGGAATAAACGAGCATGTTAATAATGAAAATCTAAAGATTTTTCCTAATCCCATGCTGGGCAGTGCTGAAATTTCATTTTATGCCAATGAAACTGGTAGTACACAACTCACTATCTATGATATAAATGGGAAAAAAGTAATGAGTTCATTAAATTTCCTGACAAAAGCAGTTCATCGATTTCAGTTGACAGGTTTAAAACAGGGTATTTATTTTATCAGTATTATAGGAGAGCGTTATGTTTATACCACAAAAATAATCAACCAATCTGTCTCTCAATCAGAAGCAAAATTAATCTATCTCGGAAACGAAAAACAATCAGTTGGTTACAGCGTATTAAAAGCAACAAAAGCGATTATAGATATGCCCTATACTAGTGGCAATATATTACGTTTTACAGCTTACTCTAGTATTTTTACATCAATTGTTACAGATATACCTGTCAGCAGTAAATCGATTATCTTTAATTTTGCAGCTTCTTTATCTATATTGACAACAACAGCCGTTTCTTCTATTACAAACTCTACTGCTATTTCCGGTGGATACATAAGCTCTGATGGAGGAGCTAGTGTATCAGCAAGAGGTATTTGTTATAGCACATTAATTAACCCTACAATATCAAATAATTTGGTGAATAGTGGAAGCGGTACCGGTGTATATGTATCAAACCTAACTGCTTTAACTCCATCGACTAATTATTACGTTCGTGCTTTTGCAACCAATAATGCAGGAACTGCTTATGGTAATCAGGAGATTTTTTCAACTTTAAATATCTTACCTTCAGTTTCGACAGCCCCGGCTACTGCTATTACTGCTACTACTGCCACTTCCGGCGGAAATGTGATATCTGACGGAGGAGCTAGTGTAACTGCAAGAGGAATTTGTTACAGTAATTTTACTAACCCGACTATATCTGATTTAATGCTGGCCTGTGGAAGTGGGACTGCAAGTTTTACAGCAAGTTTAACTGCTTTAACAGCCAATACAACCTATTATGCCAAAGCTTATGCCATTAATTCAATTGGCACTGCCTATGGAAATGAAATCAATTTTACAACTTTGATTTCTGTTCCAACGGTTATTACAACTGCTGCTTCATCAGTTTCATATACAACTGCTACTTCCGGAGGAAATATCGTTGCTGATGGTGGGGCCATTGTTACTGTGAAAGGGATTTGCTACAGCATTTCTCTTAATCCTACTACTGCCGACAGCATTATTAGCAGTGGAAGCGGAACTGCTGCATTTACTTCAAATATTAGTGGTTTAACGGCTGGGACTACGTATTTTGTGCGCGCTTTTGCTGCCAATAGTATAGGAACTGCTTATGGCAATCTGATTAATTTCACTACCCTTCAATATGCAACCGTGTTTTATGATATCGACGGAAATGCTTATGACACGGTTCATATCGGAACACAGATCTGGATGAAACAAAATCTGAAGACTACAAAATTCAGAAATGGAGATGCAATTCCTAACTATATCAGTAATTCTACATACAGCAATTTAACTACTGCAGCTTATTCCAATTATAACAATGATACAAATACTGCAAGCACTTACGGAAAATTATATAATTGGTACACAGTTGCTGATAACCGTGGTTTATGTCCTACTGGTTGGCATGTACCGACTGATAGCGAATTTTCTGATTTAACTACTTATCTAGGAGGTAGCAGTTTTGCAGGTGGAAAATTAAAAGAAGTTGGTTTGTCGCACTGGATCAATCCAAATACAGGTGCTGATAATTCTTCTAATTTCACTGCTCTTCCTGGTGGGGTGAGGAATTCTACTGGTAATTACTTTAGTCTTACTTACTATTGTTATTTATGGAGTGCTACAGAAAGCACTCCTACATATGCCTGGTATTATTATTTGAGTTATAATGATGTTGCGTTTAATAGAGCTGAAAACAATAAAAAATTGGGATATTCCGTGCGATGTATTAAAGATACTGTTGCATCATATAAAGTTCTTGATGTTGATGGCAATGCTTATGACACAGTTCAAATTGGCACTCAGGTATGGATGAAACAAAATCTGAAAACTACAAAGTTCAATAACGGAGATGCCTTACCTAACTATGTAAGTAATTCTACTTACAGCAACCTTACAACTGCTGCATATTCAAACTATAACAATGATACAACTATAGCCAATATTTATGGGAAATTGTATAATTGGTTTTCAGTTAGCGATAGCCGTGGTTTATGCCCAATAGGTTGGCATGTGCCAACTGATAATGAATTTTCTGTTTTGACAGCTTATTTGGGTGGAGATACCATTGCTGGTGGAAAATTAAAAGAAACCGGTTTATTTCATTGGGCTCTTCCAAATACTGGTGCTGATAATATTTCTGGTTTAACTGCTCTACCGGTTGGATACCGGAATACTACCGGTAATTACTTTAATCTTACTTACTATTGTTATTTATGGAGTGCCACAGAAAGCACTTCTACGTTTGCCTGGTATTATTATTTGAGTTACAATTATGCTTCATTTAACCGTATTGATAACAATAAAAAATTGGGTCATGCTGTGCGTTGTATGAAGAATTAAGCGTAACCCAAAATAGAAAATCCTGGTTATTTTTTTCTAAGAATAAAGCGTAGTATTTTATTTATTTCTTTCTTTTCTTAAAATGCAAACTGTCGCCCCATTCTCCATAGCCTATTTCATCACCTGAAATATGGATGCGGGCTTCCAGACAATTTTTGCATTCACTGGCTTCTTCGTCAATACAGGGCTTGTCTTCATAAAGGAGATAACTGTCGCGGTATTTGACAGGGGTGAGGTTGGGCATAATAATATTGCTGCCTACTTTGATGGCTTTTTCCCTTCCCATTTTATCGAGGGTTTGCATGGCAGTAGTGGCTGCAATATTGATGTCTTTCATCATGATGCGCAACAATGCCACCATTTTAAGGGAGAGGTCAAATCTTTCCTTTTTGCTCATTAACAAATGGCGGTATTGGTACAAAGGGGTGTCTTCGTGCTCAATATAAGGTCCCATGCCTGCCATGTCTATGTCAAATTCCTTAAAAAACAATAAATCATCGGCTAAATCATCCAGTGTTTGAAATGGTAAACCAATCATAACTCCTGTTCCAACCTGGTAACCTGTTTTTCTGAGTAAGTGAAGGGCATTTAAACGGGTCGTATAATCATGGGTTTTGTTATCAGGATGCAGTTTACGGTAGAGTTCAGGATTGCTGGCTTCGATGCGTAATAAATAACGCCTGGCTCCGGCTTCCCGCCATTGTATAAGTGTTTCTTCAGATTGTTCACCCAATGATAAGGTTATGCCCATTTCGTTGTTCGTCAGTTCATTGATCTTATGCAATAAATTGGTAATGGTAGTTGTAAATTTTTTATTGCTCCTTTCACCTGCCTGTATGACCAATGATGCATATTTATTTTCATAAGCATATTTTACGGCTTCCAGCACTTCGGCTTCGGTAACATAATATCTTGTTAGCTTTTTATTGCCGCTTCGGATGCCACAATAATAACAATTTTTGGCACATATATTTGAAAACTCTATCAATCCACGGAAATACACCTTATTGCCAACATACTGTTTTTTGACAGCCGCTGCTTTTTCAAAGATTTTCTTTCTGTCACCGCCATCTGCTTTAAGCAATTCAACCAACTCAGATTTTGTGAATTCATCTTTCTGCAATATTTCTTCTATTCTGGTCATTTTAGTTTATAAAGTTTGTAAAGTTTATAAAGTTTGTAAAGTAGTTTGAAGTTAGTTATTAGGTTATTAGGTTATTAGGTTATTAAGTGAATAGGTTTGAAAAATGTATTCCCAAATTCCTAATTTATAATTCCTAATTTATAATTGATTAAACTGCCATCACAAATCCCGGTATTTCTCTTATTTTGCTGTACAACTCAGCCATTTGTTTTTCGTTTTCCACATTCAGCAATACAGTATAACTGAGGTAATTTTGTTTTTTGCTTTCGGTTACTTTGATTTCTTCGTATTGCAGACCAGCTTCTTCAATGGCAATCCCAATATGTGTGCGGTTTACAATATCCGGAAAGGTATTGTTACAAATCACTTTAAAATTGATAATGATAGGAAAATTTATTTTACTGCCACAAAATGTTTCTTCTTTGATATTCATATAGTTTATAAAGTTTGTAAAGTTTGTAAAGTTTATAAAGTACAGGGCTGCTAATACAAATCACTGTTAGTGTACACTATAACTGTTCAATATTTCAATTTATTTCTTTTTACTCTAAATACTTTAGGCACTCTAAGTACTCTAAGTATTCTAAGTACTTTAGGCCCTTTAAGTACTCTTTTATAAATAATCCGTTGCCGTTTGTTCTTTATTTAGAAACGGTGCAATGGCTCTGTCGTAAATTCCATGTACATAAGAAATCGCCATTCCGTAATTGGTAACAGCTATGCCAGCATCTACTGCAGGTTTCAATCGGTTAATAACTTGTTTTCTGGTCAATACACAACCGCCACATTGTATTACAATGGCATATTCATGTATATCGCGGGGTAATTTGCTTAAGCCGCTTACTACTTCGTATTCAAGTTTTTTACCTGAAAAATTAGTTAACCAGCGTGGGATTTTCATTCTCCCGATATCATCGCAGGAAACATGATGTGTACAGGATTCCAGTATCAATACCCTGTCTCCGTCTTTCAACTGAGCCAGTTTTGGTGTTCCTTTCACATAATTTTCAAAATCTCCTTTGTTTCGTGCCAGCACAATACTGAAACTGGTCAATGGAATATCTTTGGGAACTGAGGCATCTGCTTTCAGAAAAACCTGACTGTCGCATACCACTAATTTTGGCTTGGGATGCATCGTTCTTATATAAGTGTCAACTTCTCTTTCTTTGCATACGACTGCAATTCCATCATTATCCAATACATCTCTGATTACCTGTACCTGTGGCAATATCAGTCTGCCTTCGGGTGCTTCAATATCAATAGGAGTAATCAATAAAACAGTATCCCCATAACTGATCAGATCACCAATGAGGGATTGAGAACGATAAGCTGTTACTGGCATTAAATGTTGAATAGCCAGAATGATCTGCTCTTTGTTTTTGGGTTTCAACGCACTGAAATCGATTGTTTCGGCATTGAATTCATTTTGAATCCGGATTTTAAGTGCTGTATCCAAGACATCTAAATCCGATTTGTTGTGTATTACTAAAAAAGGGACAGCATAATTTTTGAAAGATGAAATTAGATTGATTTCTTCTTTCCCGAAAGAATTGGAAGTGATAAGCAATAATGCCAGATCGACTGTTTTAAGAACCTCATTGGTTTTTGCAATACGTTTCTGACCCAATTCGCCAACATCATCTATGCCCGCAGTATCAATCAAAATAACAGGACCTAACCCTGCAATTTCCATCGATTTTTTTACTGGATCAGTAGTAGTGCCAGCAAAATCGGATACAATAGCAATTTCCTGTCCGGCCATGGCATTAATCAGCGAACTTTTTCCATTATTTCTCCGACCGAATATTCCAATATGGGGTTTTGCATCTTTGCCTTTACTCATAATTTTTTTCTAACAAACTTTCTGTATTTTTTAAAAATTAGTTTTTATTTTTTTACTCCAAATACTCTAAGTACTAATTAAGTCATCCATTGAAAACCCTGTTTTTAGCAGATTTTCCGGTTTTAATATTTGTCTAAGCTTGCTATCATCTATGAATGTTAAACGCTGATTGGCTTCAAAAATATCGATATTTTCTGCTTTCATCAATTTTGCCAATTCAGCAGCTTTGTGATAACCAATATAAACTGACAAAGCAGTAGTAATAGCCGGACTTTTAAACAAGTTTAGCTGAGCTGAATCAGCATGTATTTTCAAGCCATCAAAGATATTGTCCGTAATGGTTTGGTCAGCAGCTATCAGCAGTCGAATGCTTTCAAGCAAAGCATGACCAATTACCGGAAGGTAGGCATTTAAATCAAGACATCCCCGGGCTGACAATGCAGCTATAAGGATATCGTTGGCATATATTTTTTGAGCTGCACTGATAACAAATTCAATAATTACAGGGTTTACTTTGCCCGGCATAATACTGCTGCCGATTTGCTTTTGAGGAATACTGAAGTCTTTATTTATTGAAATGTCGGCAGCCAACAAACGAATATCTGAGCAGATTTTTTCAAGGTTTACAGCATGGGCTTTAAGTATTGCATGTACTTCAACCAGACTGTCGAGATTACTGGTAGCATCGGAGAGGTTTTCTGAACGTGTAAGGGGTAGATTTGTTATTTTTTGCAACTGCCCAACCACTTCCATGATAAAAAAACGGGGAACACCTATGCCAGTTCCAACTGCACTTCCGCCAAGGTTTACGACCTTTATTCTTTCGAAACATTTGGAGACCCTCCACCAGTCTCTTGAAAGGGCTTCACTGTAAGTGCTGAAAAGTTTACTGTAAGATGAAGGTACTGCTTCCTGCATTTGTGTATAGGCAATGCGTAAATTGTTGCGGGTTCTACTTTCTGTTTCCTCTACTTTTGAGCGTAAAAGATTGATGTGTTTTTCTAAATCAGTCAGTAAATGCATCACTGCTACTTTCAAAGCAGTAGGAATAACATCATTGGTCGATTGATAAATATTGGCATGTTCTATAGGATCAATAATTTCGTAACTTCCAATAGGTTTGCCTAGTTTCTGAATTGCAACATTTGCTAAAATCTCATTCACATTCATGTTGATGCTGGTACCGGCACCACCCTGAAGGGCAGGAACAATAAAATCATCAAAATACTTGCCTTCTGCTGCTTCGATAGCTGCCAATAAAAGTGCTTCTATTATATCATCAGCAATTAGAGTAAATGGAATCTGATCTTCGCTGTATTTTGAAAGTAAGGCCTTTTTAAAGCTTTTATAAGTTAGGTAACAAGCCTGTTTTACTTCTGCTGTTGCCTGATACCAGGCTTTGTCAAAGCGGGAAATGTCAGGAAAATTTTCCCTGGCTCGCAAAGATTGTATACCGTATAAAGCAAAATCTGGTAGTTCTTTACTTCCTAAAAAATCTTTTTCGATACGCATAAATAGTTTCGTTTTCAACATACAAAATTAAGCTTTTTATTTTGAAAGTGACAACGGATAATTTAGTAATTTCATATTTAGCTGATATAATGATTTGTTTGTATTTTTTAAGACTTATTAACTGAATTATTTTGAAAAATTTGTGACATTACATAAAAAAACCTGCATATAAATATACAGGTTTCAATCAATTTTTTATAATTTATTTAATTAAATTATTTAATCAGGCTCAGGCCTTCTAATGCTGAAGCATCATTTGAATGATTCATTAATGCTTTATTGAATAATACCTTTGCTTCACGGGTTTTCTGAAGAAAATAATTACACCATGCATACATAATCAAGGCATCGTAATCGAAAGGGTAGAGGTTGCAAATGGTTTCGAAATATTTAACGGCTCCCATATAGTTTTTTTTGCCATAGTAAATCAATCCCATTCTATAATTGGCAGTATAATGTTTAGGATCAATCTTAAGAATATCATTGTATTGAGTTTTAACCTGTTCCCAATTTCCTAATGCAGCGGCTGGATTTACATAACCCAGTTTTGCTTCAATTGATAATGGCATCAGTTTCATTGCTTTCTGGTAATAAGTAGTAGATTCTGTAAATAAACCTGACATATAGGTTAACCATCCCAAACGCAAATTGATTTCATAGGATTTTTCGTCATACACTTTTTTCATCGCATCTATCGCTTTTGGATATTCTGCTTTTGATTCATGCTGATAGCTTGTATAAAATGCATCCTGTATTCCTTTATAGTTTTGTGCAAAACTGAAATTTGATAAAAATAAGGCAAAGATGCCAATTAAAATTGTTTTTTTTAAAGTTTCCATTTAATTCCTCCGATTATAGTATTGTTTTGATAATTAATTGTATTTGATATAATTGTTGTATAATTCTCATAGGTAATATAACTGTTTTCTCGTTTTATTAATTGATACCTCAAAGATAATTCAAATTTTGAAGATAATGAGTAAATAAAAGAAATTCCAGCTTTCATATTAATTTTGTCAGCAACATTGTATACGATAAAAGCATTTTTTTCGTTGTAGTTTGTTAAATTTCCAATTGTTATTCCTGCTTCAGTCCATAATTTTGGAAATATTTTTAAACCGAACATCTGATCGAAAATAATTCGGTTATCTTTTGAACTTCCCTGAGAAGCAGAAACTTTCTGATTAAATAAGAATAGATTTGTATTCGTATATAAATTAAGATTTCCAAAAGGGTAATAAGTAAAACCCAATCCAAACTGAATTTGTTTTGCATAATTAAGGTTTGAATAACTCAGTGATAAACTGAGCGTTGTTTTTTTATAATCTTTTGATACACCTAAGAATAATACATAATTATTTAAATTTAAAGTGGTTTCAGAAAAACTCCCAATATATTTTGCAGTGTCATATTGATAGGCTAAACTATTAGCTTGTACCCGAATAAAATGAAATGCCGGTGTAAGTTTTATACTATTTTTAATCTGAATTTCACTGTTAATGTAGTAATCATTTTGGAGTAAAGTAGAATTATTGATACTATCTTTGTTGTTCATTCTGATAATCTTTCGTTTATCCAGACCTATATGAGAAAATCCCTGATAAATACTTAAAAATGGTAAAATATCATGTTTTAACCCAATGTGTGCATACATTACATTATTATTCAGGTCATTTTCTCCGTAAATATTAGTATCTGCATCGATATCAATACCTGAATTTTTTGAAAAATTATTACTGATTGAAGTTCCTCCCTCGGCATATACACTGCTTAAAATTTTTGATTTATATCCGATTTTTTCTTTTAATTCGTCTGTCATTCTCAATGTCAGAAAATTAGCATCACTGCTACGGCCTGCAAACAGATAACTATAATATAAATATTCCAGATCAACCTCATCATCTGAATTATAGAACAATGCTTTTTCAAAATGGTGAGCAGCCATCCTGTAATTTTTAGCTTCATAATAAGCAATACCTATACGTAAACGAAGATAAAAATAGTCTGTACCATTTTTGATGGCTTCTTCACCAACAAAGATAAGTCTTTTATATTGCTTGTTCTGAAATAATTCAAGGGTTTTTTGATCTATATTTTCATTTTCATTCTGAGCAAAACTGCTGTAGTTTAGCAGTATGAATATTGCTATAAAACTTGCTTTTAATATTTTTGTGAGCATAATTAGAAATTAATTTATATTTTATCTTTCATTATTCTTTGAGCAGTAAAACTTTTCCCACCCTGAACTGCTGTTATTTTATCGATGCAATTGTTTTTTATCGATATATTGAATTTCAATTCTTTGCAAATTATTTTACCGATTTTAATAGTTGTTTTTGATGCTAATTCTATGTCACTGTTTGTAAAGTCATCTTTTTTAGAAACATAATTGATCTGGAATTTTGATTTCATAAATATGTAGAAAGGAGCCAGAAAATCCTGAAATATTAAAATGTATGGGTTTGCAGTTAAGTGCAAAGGATAATGATCCTCTATTATCAAATTATTGTAAAAGCCATTCATAACCTTAAAATTGGCAAGATAGAAATAATACAAAAACGTTTTTCTATTTCCTTCAAAATGAGTGAAATAATGGAAACTTCCATCATTGTAGAAATAAGCTTTTGATGCTGTTTTTTCGCAATATATAAGCGATTGATTGTTAATATCAACCTGTACTTCCCATACATATTCTCTGGGCTTTTCGCTTTTTTCGGTTTGTACATTGAAAACAATATGTTGACCTGGAATAAAATGGTATGCCTTATTAAGCGATTGATTTATTTCAATATTGAGAATAGTATCATTTTCTTTAGGTTTTTGGTAAGATTGTAATATGTATTTTCCATTGCTGTGTAAAATATAATGACCTAAAGGATAGTCTAAGGTTTTGGATCCAATATATGGAGTAGCCTGCAACTGAAAATGAATATGGGGCTGGGGTGATCTACCCGAATTCCCACAACTAGCAATAATATCTCCCTTTTTTAAATAATCACCAACTTTAACTTTAAAACTTTCTTTTTTAAGATGAGATATCTTACTGAACAACAAATCTGTATGACGGATTATTATCGTATTTCCCCAGTTTTCTTCAATATTTACATCACCAATTTTATTATCATCCACATTGTCAAGAATTTGTTCAACCCAACCTGGAGCAGGAGCTATTATTGGTTTGTTGTAACAATAATAATCATTACAATTTAAACCGGTATCAATAAATAATTTATTGCTTTCGTCTTCAATTTCAAAATCCCAGGCATGTTTCCATTCAGCCTTATGCGTTATTTCCCCATCATGACCCTGTGTAACTTTCCATTCACCCCAAAAAGGTAAAGAAATTGGTATGATGTAAGCGTTGCGGAATCTTCCTAAATAATTTTTTTGAGTATATAAGTTTTTTTCAGGTGAAAATTGTTGGGCGACGACTATTTCAGGTTTAAAATAAAAGCGTTCCCTGAACTTAAGAATGTATAAGAATAGTAATACAATAAGGTTAAATGGCAAAGAATAAATAGAAAGTTGATACATTGAAAGTACTACATTTGTACTTGATAGTATAATAGAAATCAATGGTACCAGCAACAAAACCCATAAAAAAGAAAACTTTGAAGAGACAATAAAAAAACCACCTATGGCAATAGCTGAAAGTATGAAATTAAAACCAATATATCCATAACTTAGTTCAGTAATATTACCTCCAAGAATCATATAAAGAATATAGGCTGCCCCAAAACCAAATACCGATAATAAAAATGCAATTCTTGAATAAATCACTAAACCCAATGCGACCAATAATCCTGCAACCAGATGATATTGAAAAAAAATAGCTCCAAGTGACCTAAAATATAAAATAATATAATCTGGCAAATTTAGGTTTTCAAACCATTCATAAATACTAACCAGTGTAAAACCTCCTATACCATACATTTCATTAAGTGAATAAATGCCTCTTTCGCTGATGGTAAGTGATTTAAACTCTCTGGTAGCAAGCGTCACCATCCATAGAACCAGTAAAAAAGAAATGCTTAAATAAGGTAATCCATATTTACCGATTACTCCCTCTAATGACACGGTAACTAATAATGTTAGTAAGGATGCAAAAAACAAAATCATGAAAAATTGCATATTGGGCTCGTAATAAACACCTAATCCTAGAGCAACCAGTAAACTGTTAAAACCGTAATATCCTGATATGATGTTCTGACGGTTGAATCCAATTAAATATGCTGCAGTATTTGAAATGGTCACTGCTATTACACCACATAAACCTGCATAAAAATCAAAAAAAGTAACTACTACTAAGAGACAAGCAAAAATATTGTTTTTGGAAAAGAAAATCTGAGAATAGCTATTCATCAAACTATTAATATAGTGGGGAAATAAAACTCCTAATTTCTTCATATTTTAATATAATTTAA
>CAIUKU010000067.1 GCA_903899825.1 uncultured Bacteroidales bacterium
CCCCAATGACGGGAGCCAGTCTGAACAATGAAGGTAAACTTCATCTCGGTTTTGTATATGCAAATGATCCATTAAAGGACACACACAAAGTGATGATTCGGGGTTAGCTGACTTTTAAACGAATTATTGAAAAACTTACAGGACAATCAATTGATTCTACCATTGATTCTGAGCCATTCCATTATTTTATTCCGAACGATAGCCAGTTGACCATAAGTGAAATTTTAAATCATTTCGACGATGTTCAAACATGTATAAATCAAACCATAAAATCTTATGATAGTAAGTATTTAAATGCATCTGAAAAATGCTATTTCAAAATAAATCCCCCAAAAATCCATGATAGGTATTTCTCTCAAAAATATACTCTCAATTCAGTCAGCACTGATGAGATTTCAGTTTCCACAACTGCAATTGCCTTCATTTTAACCGACGCAATTAAACGTCAAAAAATGATAACATTTATCGGAAATACAAAGGTGATTTCAGTAAAAAGGATGACAAATGACGAAATAGAAATTACTACCAGGAATAGAGGCCGAACTACAATAAACAAATATCAATGTGCTGCAAACTGCTTGTGGGATGATAAACTTCGAATTGATAAAACTGCAGACATTAATAATTCAGGCCCATGGATTTTGAGGTACAAGGCAATGCTAAATATTTCCGCCCCAGCGATTGGCCTGGGCTTAATACCTTCAGCAACAGGTATTTTAGGGCCTTACGGAGATATTGTAAATCACAAAAATGGAACATATTACTTATCCTGGTATCCGCTGTGCAAATTAGCTGAAACATTAAACAATGATGGTCGGAAGCTTCATTCTGAGATTCATAACTATCATGCAAGAATTGTAAAGAGAATATTATCAGGTTTTCCTGTTTTGTCAGAAAAAGTGTCATCCATAACCCACAAAAAATTTATTAAAAATAATATTCTGGAGATGGCAAAGTATATTCCTTCAGCTGAACAACTCTTAAAATATGGAAATAGCTTCAAACTAAGCGGTGGGGTGATACTGGCAAAAGGGTCAACCGATATTAATGATCCAGACAGTTATTTGCATCAACGTTCGATCATAGGCCCGATCGCTTATGGAAATTATGTGACTGTTGATACAGGAAAATATTGTACCGCTCCATTGTTTGCATTAGAAACTGCTGATATGATAACTAAAATAATATCTTGATATGGCTGGTATTACTGTCTTTGAGAAAGATAATAATATACCATTTCACCTGTAAACTTCTCTTGACTGTACTTTTTGTTTTTCGGAAAGATTACCATGGATACTATAACGGTTTGTGTTCCTGCATATAAATCTGGAATTCTGCTTACCAGAACCCTTCAATCTATTGCTCGTCAGACTTACAATAACTTTGTTGTACTTATAGCAGTTGAGCCACCATCTGAGGTCACACTGCCCTTCATTGCTCCATTTCTTGCAGATAAACGGTTTCAGGTATCTGTAAATCCAACAAGGCTTGGTTGGGACGGCAACATCCGGAATCTTCTGGAGCAGGTGCAAACACCAGTCTTTTTTATTTTGCCCCACGACGATTTGGTTCATCCACGTTACATCGAATTATTGCATGCTGAACTTGAAAAGAATGCAGATGCTGTGGTTGCCTATGCCGATATGCATGTTTTTGGCAATGGAATTCCATTTAGGAAATTGGTTGATTTACCCCTTTACGGAAATCGTGAGGAGCAAATACTTGCATTTTTTCTGGCGGGTGCCGAGGCAGTTCCATGGCGCGGCTTGACTCGCAGTAGCATAATTTCGAAAATAGGTGGTTTTCCTACTGACGGGTTTATGGGTTTCGCAGTTGAATGTGAATGGGCACTTGCGCTTATCGCACAAGGTCGTGCAATTCGTCTTCCCAGAAAACTTTATTTTAACCCAGATTACGCAATAGAAAAAAAACAGTATTTTTATGGGAATAAATCCTAATGCGTAGCAATAGAAAAATATTGACGATGGAATTTGATATATCCTTTACCAGCAAAGAGATTACGCCCTGGGGCGGCATCATTTTTCTGAAGCAAATGATGGATAAAATAGGCTTTCGAAAGCTCATTGAAGATAATAG
>CAIUKU010000068.1 GCA_903899825.1 uncultured Bacteroidales bacterium
CCAAAACAACACCAGCAAACTATCTTGTTAATTACCGCATAAAACTGTTAATAACGTTAATATTTACAACTGATTAGTTACTTTATCTTTAATAAGGTAAATTTTAGCATTCATCATAAATTCACCTCCTGGAACCATCCTGACCGTTTGATCAACAGCCTCCTCTACCGATTCAGCTCTTGATTTTTTCAACTCCCTGTTACTGCCGCCGGAATAGGTTGTTAATGATTGATATTTAAAATCAGGGTCAACATTGCGGTTAGAGATCATGTTTACCTTTCCGATTTGCTTAACTGAAATACATGCGTTAAATAAAATAGCAAAAAAGAAATTACAGATGATAAATACAAAAAATGGGAATTTTATTTTCATAATAGTGTTTTTTTAATGTTAACGATTATAATCTCAGTTTTTTAGCAACATCGGAGAGCATCCATTATAAGTAATGGCTATACTTAACGGTGTATACTTAACGGGAAAGCGTCAGCCTTGGCGATACGTTTACGAAACCCTCCATAATCATTTGCTTTTTCATTTTACAACTTATATTTTGCCGGTATCATAGTTTTTGTACTTTTGATTAAAAAAATAATGATATGAAAAAATTTACTCTTTTATTGTCGATGCTTACAGTCGTTTTTGCTTTACATGCGCAACAACCTGAAGCTAATCTCAAATCTGCCAAGCAGGATACCAACTTTTGTGAGTTATACATGTCGCTAAACGATGCTGATGCCGCAACTGGTAAATTTAATTTGTATCTTAATAATCAATCAGTACTTACGATTTATTGTGGGGATAGGGTTATTTACAAAATATACTCTACTGGTAAGGTTACAATAAGTGATAAAAACCATAAACCATTCTTCGATATTCAGGCGAAGCCTGGTGCCAAATATTATTTCGAAATCGACAAGGGGTTTTGGCGAAGATTTTTTCATTTACATAATTTTACTGAAGAGGGAGACATTGAGAGTTTTATGCACTTTACCTTTTGGAATAGAATGCTAAATACGAGTAGTGGCTGGCATTTTGATTCAGGCACCAAGGATTATCGAAAAACTGTAATAAAGAAAGAAGACCCAAATCATCCTATTTGTATCCAGGAATAATATTATTAGTGTTTTGTTGCGACAGCTGTTATTATACCCGTCATAGGAAAGGAAGCGCCCTGATAGTAAACAGTTCCTGTCATGTTCATTGTGTAATTTAAAATATTTCCCGATAAATTTCCGCCAACGTTAGCGATATAAGTTAAAGTCATTCCGCTTTGAGTTCCATTTATATGCATGGGATCAAACTGAACGTGATTTCCGCTAATTGTACCCTCATTTCTGGTTTTGTCGGTCTCTACTCTTACGATTCTGTTTTCAGAGGAACCCTTTTCGATAGAAAACGAACCTGTTTCGTTAATGGGAGATGTCTGAGCCTGGCCATTTATTGTAACAGTGAATGATCCGTTTAATACTTCGGTGTAGCTCCCAACAAATGCGTCTCTTGGGTCGGTTACTGGTGCGGCTGATTCGGATTTTTTACAACCATTTGCCATTATTGCCATTACGGCAATAATCATCAATAAAGAAAATTTTGTTTTCATACAGCTTTGTTTTTAGTTTAATAAGTTGTTTTTATTATTTTGAAATTATTGGTGTTTCTTTAGATTCAATAAGGTGGTAGTCATTACAAATATACGTGGCATTAAACCCTTCCAGATATTCAGGTATTTCACCTGGAAGATTAACCTCACGAATATTAAAGTATCTGCCAGTACCGTATTTCCGCAGTCTTATGTAGTAATTACCGCCGTGCTTAATATTTAAAGTTAGGAATGGCTTATGTTTTTTGTCTGAAACTGTCACATTACCCTCTGAGAAAATTTTATAAACTAACCGGGATCTGTTGAATATTTTCATGACCGAAACGTCATTCAAAAACAAGTTAAACTGATAATTCTGTGCGTCAAACCAATTGAGGTAAACGTAAAGCAATGCAAAAGTAGCAGTATCGGGAGTTGCGCTTAAATTTGGGGTTACTGCATTTTTTTCTACAGCAGAAGTATCCATGATTTTTGCAACGGAGACAGTACGAGGTTTAAAAAGCTCTTCCTGTCCATTGGCATATTTAATCATAGTTACTTCGCCTGTTTTAATATTCCGAATTGGTCCTTCCAGGTTTCCATACGGTTTATATTTAATCAGACTATCAATTATTTCAATAACCTTAGCTGTGATTTTTTCGCCGGTAACCTTAATAATAATATCCTGTGACATTAATGAATTTGACAGAAATAAAAACAATAGTGCAATAATCGAAAACTTGAGGTTCGCCAAGGATTTCAAAATAGTCCTAACTGAATTTAGATTGTTCATGAGGTTGGTGTTTTAAAGGGTAAAATCGACTTACAACGAATTGAGAGTATGGTAGTTTTAAAAATTCTGGATCAATGTTTTATGAACACATAAAAAAGGG
>CAIUKU010000069.1 GCA_903899825.1 uncultured Bacteroidales bacterium
AACAGGAACCGTCGCAAGAATTTCAGCGACTTCCAGTGATGGAAAAATAACTACATTGCGGGGAGAAACTTTCAGAAGTAGAACTCAACTTCCTTCGGCGTGGTTTAACTTAATTTGAGTGTAAAACTGAATTCAATCCACCCCATGAACCTGTTTGCATAAAATTTTACTTTTTTATCACAACAAGGGCAATACCCTTTATGCGAAAAATAAAAACCATTGAATAATATATATTTCAGTATCTTAGTTTTGATTACTTTAACTAACTTTTTCATAATCTTTTTATACTTACTTTTTACATTTTGATTCATTTTGATTCATTATTAAAGATACAGTATTATCAATTTTGGCTCCATGATTAATGATTTCACTTGCCTTAATTGTAAATTATTATTATATTTTTCTTATCCAAAAGCTGCCTCCAGTATTCTTGTAGCAATCTGGCATTTGCGAAAGAAAATCTCTATGTTTCAAATGAATAAAATGCGAAAAAAGGATGATCTCAAAGCTATTGTTATACATTAAAAAAGACCTAAGGAAGTAATCTTCGTTCCAGCTTCTGCCACTTAAAACCCAATTTTTTGGATATTCGAAGGGATAAAAAACATCATGAAAATGGATAAGTACACCCTTTTTAAGAGATGGTAATATTTCGAAGATAAGGTAATTCACATCGCTGCCGGTTTTCACCACATGTGTACTATCGATAAAAAGAATATCATTTTCGGATAATTTTTCAAAAAATGAAATATCGATTGTTTGCAACCCTTTTTCAATAATTTTTACCTGCTGTCTGTCATGATTCGTTATTAATGAATGCAAACGTTCGGCATAGGGCTCGATAAATGACAATTTTGTTTGTGATTTATTCAGCAATTGAATTGTATCGAGCATTACTGCTGACGAAAAACCTGAACCTACTTCTATGATTCGAGCAGGATTATAATGCCTGATTATTGAATAAAGAAAAATTGCATCGGAATAGGAAAAGAAATCATTTTTGAAATAGTACCTGTGTTGATCATTTTTATCATCATGGAAAGGTATTTCAGGATAAAACTTTGTAAACGATTTGATTAATGCCAGTTGTGCATTTTCATTCAAATCAATTCCGGGTAATGAGGTTGGCGAATCCCTTTGCCAGATTTCATTCTCGCGTGCTTTTACTTCGTCAACATTTACGACTGGGGAGTAATAATGGCCTTCCGGGAAAAACATGTGTTTTCGTATTATTTTAATTAACAAAGTGGTTCAATTTATTCTAGATGCGTATTGAAAAATAATTTCATTTTTTACTTTGAACTCTATTCATGAGAAGTTAATTTAAAATAAATGGGCAAAAATCCATTTGATCGGATACTAATACTTACTTTTTTTGACGATTACAATACAAGGGAAAATTGTGATACTTTCAAATTTTGACCCACGTATTGATTTACCAGCCAAATTCTTCCTTGAAACATCACCTGCCCCCTGTTCATCAACTAGTTGTTTGATAAAGCCAACCATTCCATAACTATGATTTTGCATAGGACTTTTAGCTGCCATCCGAGTTGTAAAAAGTTGTTTGATATAATTAATCATACCATAAATGTGATTTTGCATATGACTTTTAGCTGCCACCTTGGTTGTAAACAGCGGCGATTGGGAATATAATTCCAAATCAAGAGTCCTCCCGTCAGGCCAATCATCCCAATAACCAGTTCCCCAGTCTTCAATAATATAAAGCCCATTAGGTTTGAGGTGGTTGTCGAATAAATGCCAAAAGGCAACTTTGGTCAATTCTCCAATATGAGAGGCATCGTCAATAATGATGTCAAACCCTTCAGTGGCAATTTCATTTGCAACATCTGAAAGGAATTTGGTGTCCGCCTGGCTACCTTTGTATATGTGAATGCGTTCTGTATCCTTGAATTCGTTCGGAAGATTGAGATCGATTCCCACAATTGACCCCTTCGGGAAATAATCACGCCACAACAAGAGAGATCCTCCTTTCAGAATCCCCAATTCCAGTAAAACAACCTTTTTATCCTGCATGGATTCAAAAATTTGGTCATATCGGTTTAAATAACAATTAGTTATCTTATCTGTATCGTATTTATCTAGCTGTAATTCTGTGTGTGTCATATATCATCTCCTTTTTATATTATTGCCATTTTAATGCATTTTATATTTATTCATTATGAAGCTAATGAATTACTTATTTAGGCTTGAACGTTGTAATAAGGACAAAACGTGTTTAATTATACTCTTCAAAATGGGTAAGTACTTATCAGCTATAGACTCATCAATAAAGCAAATTGTATCAATATTTCCAATGTTCTCAGTTACCCGATTAATCCAATTTTCTTTGTAATAATCTCCATATAAAACTTCAATCCCTTTTTGTTCCAGATGAGATATATCAGGTTCAGACCTTAGAAAATTGTCAGGCAAAAATTTAATATTATAACCATATTCAAAATAATGATTTATCATATCTATTGACTTGTCACAATGTTTAGTAGCAGATGGTACCGCGTAATCAATCAAAAGTACCGTTTGTTTGTGTTTACTTTTATCACGGGCTTTAAATAGATTTTCATCTCTTTTAAAATTATTTTTATCTAACTCTCCCTTCCATTTGTAATTAGTGTTAAAATGTTTGGTCAGATGTAAAATAACCTATTTATTATCAGCAGAATTTGTTTTCAATAATGAAGTATAGCAGTTATAATTATATGATTAACAAAATGAACAATATATTAATGATTTACTGCCTAAAAGGCAAATTTTATATTTATTCTCATGGCTTTTTCATACCTTTTCTTTGAAAAACAATCTTTTACATGTTGAATTTTGGACTTTTTATTGCAAAAATATTTTGTTAATCTATATCATTTTATATCCTCTATATATGATTAATCCGGTTTTTTCCAGGAGAAGGTCACTCTCTATTTACCTGTTCAACAACAGCTTTTAAAGCTTCAAGGTATTTAAATCCATTCTTCAAATCTGGTTCTAAATAGTTACCTTCAGCCCATTCATTCCATGCATTAATCATTATTAGGTTCTCATTCTCCGAAAACCCCATTGTTTTAAACTTATCAATTGTTAATCGCAGGTATTTTTCAAATAACTGTGGAGTGCTGTTATTAATAATAATACTATTCCTTCCTCGTCGAGGTGAATTATCCCAATTTACGAATAAACAAGGGTAGTATGGATATGGCAAACAACGATTTAACATTATTTCTTTAACCCTTGTGTAATCATAAACTTTTAATTTGCAACTTAATATGTCCAATTTTAAATTATTTCTGAATTTAGAAACCAGCAATTTATCACTACTATAATTTGGCAATAGGCCTAATTGAGGTTCAAAACACAACATTGCATCAAAACCTTTTTTAAGAAGGTCATCCTCCCATGTGTGTGAATTTGATGCAATTAAGTAAGGCTCTTTTTCTCCATGAATAGTGCATTCATTCTTAAATGTTTGAATAAATCGATCTAAATCTGGTATGTCATTAGGACGGTAAATAGTAAATACAGGTCTATTATTAATTCTAATATATCTTGGATCGCTAAACACCTGAATCAACCACCTAATATGATTGAGATTATCTTCCTTAGTATATGTTTGTTTTATAATGAAGTCCTTTTCCTGTCCTAACCAACTTCGGCTCCACGTTACATTAGCCCAAAATAAATAAAATGGGAAATCTGGTTTACCAGTTTTAAGCATGTTGTCAACGGGTATATTTAACAACCTTTTACCATTGAACCAATAATGATAAAATGCAAAGCCATGGATTCCGAATGATCTGGCAAGTTCTGCTTGTTTAATCATTGTTTCGGGGTCACCTAAATCATAGTAACCTATAGAATTATGTGGTATATGTGGCTGATAATGCCCCCAAAAAAGTGGTTTTGCTTTCTTCACATTTGTCCATTCTGTAAACCCTTTACCCCAAGCCATATCGTTTTCAGGGATTGCATGAAATTGTGGGAGATAAATGGATATAAATCTGATTTTTTTCATTGTTTCAAATTTAAAATCGATGATTTTCCAAATTGTGAATTAAGTTATTGAATTTCAATTTTCTAATTGCGAAAGCTGGATTGAAAAATTGCTTTCGAGAATGATATACTCAGGATTGTCTTTAAAAAAAGGACTAACTAATGGCTCAAGTTTTCCTGCAAGTTGATTATCACTATAACAGATTAAAT
>CAIUKU010000070.1 GCA_903899825.1 uncultured Bacteroidales bacterium
GTACTTCCTATAAATAGAAACATAGCTTTTATATTATCCTAAAAAATGAATATACTTATAAAAGTTTAGTTATACGTTAAATATTTTAATTTGTTCTGAAAATTGAATGTTAAAAAACATAATCTTATAAATTTACAATAAAATAATAGGTTCTCCAATCACCAGGATAGGTACCTGTAATTAAAGTTTGTCCTTTTTTATTTGTAAATGTCTTCAAATCATTCAAATTTCTCACTGCTTTTTTGTCTATTTCTATAATGATAAAGTTTTCACGAATTCCGGCATTTTTTAATACAGAATTATTAAGTTTATTTATCTTAATTCCGTTGTTCAGATTGTATTTTGTCAATGCTTCGTTATTTAATGCCTCAAATGTTGCCCCTAATAAGTTAAAAACCTGCTTATCTTCTTTGTGTATCAAATCAGTTTTCCCATGTTGATTCTGAAGTACAACATTAAAATCCATCAAATTTCCATTTCTTTCAATTGATAGCAGGATTTTGTCAGCCGGACGGTATTGACTTACAGCTTCTAATAATTCTGAGTTGCTATTTACTGTTTTCCCATTTATAGAAATGATAATGTCACCATCTTTTAATCCGGCTGATGCAGCAGCTCCATTGTCAATGACCGCTCCTACATAAACACCTTTAATGTTATTAAGTTTTTTGTTTTCTGCTAATTTTCCATCAATTTCAGCAATGGATACACCCAAATAGGCTCTTTGTACTATACCAAAGTTTTTCAGGTCTTCTGTAACTTTTCTGACAATATTAACAGGTATTGCAAAAGAATATCCATTATATGAACCTGTATTTGAAGCTATTGCAGCATTTATTCCAATTAATTCTCCTTTTGTATTAACCAAAGCACCTCCACTATTTCCCGGATTTACAGCTGCGTCTGTTTGTATAAATGATTCAATAGGACTTTCATTGCTGTTTTTTCCCAGGATGTTGATATTTCTTGCTTTTGCACTCACAATTCCAGCTGTAACTGTTGACGTTAAATTAAATGGATTGCCTACTGCCAGGACCCATTCACCAATACGGACATCATCAGAATTGCCGTAGAGAATAGTAGGTAATTCATTAGCATCAATTTTTAAGAGTGCTAAATCTGTTGAAGGATCTGAGCCTACTAATTTTGCTATGTAAATATGCTTGTCATTTAATGTAACTTCAATTTTTTCTGCTTCCTGAACTACATGGTTATTGGTAACAATATAACCATCTGTAGATATAATTACTCCGGAACCCGATGCAGTCAATGTTTGCGTGTTTTCATAAGGATTGCTGAAAAATCCGAAAAAATCATTGTAAAGGGTAGTACGACGCTGAAATTCGGTACGAATATTCACAACTGCATGTACAGTCATTTCAGCTGCTTGCACAAAATCGCAGCCATTTGTAATTCCTGAGTTATAACTAACTAATTGTGATGGAGTTGTTGTTTGATTGAATGTTTTCTGTTCTGAATTCCTTTTTTCAATAAATCTGTAAGTACCTACAGCTACTATACCTCCACAAATTGAAGCAAAAAACAATAATACAAAATACTTTTTCATTTTTTAAAAGTTTTAAGTTTTATACAATAATTAATTTAAAAAACATCTTTTTTGCAATTCTGGTTCAAAAAATATCCAAAATTTAAGACATTTTAACGCATAATTTGATAAACGAAATTAAGGATTTGCTATTATTTTTAGGTCGTTAAAATTTGTTAAAGTATTACGAATGTGTTTGATAAAATATGTTAGAAGATTTTAAATATGTAATCAGAAATCTTACTAAAATTCAAACTGTTAAAAAAAGGCTGTTGTATGATTCATTACAACAGCCTTGAAAAATATTTTTAAATTTAAATGAATCTGATTGTCAAATTAGATTTTTTACGGAATATTATGCTTTTTCTTTTGAATTAAACATAGCCAGGAATAAAATGTATACAGCACTGGCAACCAATACTAACATTCCTGCGGTTAATCCAATATTATCTGTCAGATATCCGATAACAGGAGGTATTATAGCACCACCTGATACTGCCATAATCATCAAACCTGAGATTTCATTTGAACGAATTGGATATTTTTCAACAGTTAATGAGAAAATTAAAGGGAAAATATTTGCTACTCCTAAACCAATAATAAATATTATAATCATTGCGCTCATATAAGAAGGTGCAAATACAAGTGCAATTATTGAAATCAATCCGAGAACAGAAGTCCAGAAGAAAAATTTACGAGATGGTAACAAGGTTAACATCAATGCTCCGGAAAATGTACCCAGCATTTTGCCAAAGAAGTAAACACTTCTTCCTTTTTCAGCCAATTCCTGGGCAACACCAAATTTATTCAAAAGGAACTGTCCGGAAACAGCATTAATTCCAACATCAATTCCAACAACAAGGAAAATACCCAGTACCATAAATACCACATAATTGTTACCAAGAAGTTTGAATGAAGATGCCATAGTAGCTCTTTTTTCTGTGTTTTTGCTTTCTTCTATTTTAGACATTGACAACCAGACAACTGCCAAAACTGAAACCAATCCGAATGCAAGAAACATCAACTTCCAATCACCAAATTCAGAAGCAAACCATGCAGCAACGAATGGTGCAATCATGGATCCTATCGCTTTAATAAATTGTGAAAAACTCAAATAGCTTGATTTTTTATCAGAAGGTACGACATCAACTAAAAGTGGGTTCGCAGATACCTGTACAATTGTGTTACCAATACCTAATAATGCAAAGCCAATAAAAATTGCTGCTTTAGAGAAAAGGAAGTAAGGTACAAGTAGACCCAAAACTGTTATAATCATTCCCATATTTAAAACGTTACGTTTGCCTAAACGATCCTGTAGCACTCCAACCGGAACTGATAAAATAAAAAACCAGATAAAAACGGCTGAAGGTATCAGTTGTGCCATAGTATTGCTCAAACCAAATGTGAGCTTAACTCGGTCTACTCCAATTCCAACCAAATCACAAAAACTCATTACAAAAAATGACATTAATACAGGTAAAATAAACTTGGCATTTCCGGTTTTTTTCATATTTTATTAAATTAAGTTATTAAATAAGATTACATTCTTGATAAAAGGTTTTTTATTTTGTTATAATACACATCATCAATTAAATGAGCAGCTCCAACAATTGCAGCCATTTCCATTAATTCTGATAAATGTACTTTTGTTTCAATATTATTTTTAGCAATTGCTTTTGTAAGATCATTCCCGAAAAATTCAAAAGAACCTATAATGTTTCCTCCAATAACAATGCTTTGAGCATCAAATTTTTCAAGCCATGGGCTTAAGAATTCACCCATATTGCTGCCATATTCATGAAACAATTGAAGGGCTGTTTCTTCTCCTTTTTTTGCTTCCAATGCAATTTCTTTAACTCCTGCAATAGGTTTTCCGGTTCTCTGATAGTAATTATTGGTAAACCATCTTGTAGAAAATGAATCATCTGCAATTCCGCCATTAAAAGGTAAATGCCATAAACATCCTGATTTAGCAACATTATTGCCTTCTAGTACAGGTAAGCCTTTTTCAATAAAAGCAGAACCAAATCCTGTACCTAATGTCAGTGCTATCGTTCTTTCTTCATTTTTTGCTTTACCTATCCATGCTTCTGCAATTCCAAATGCAGTGGCATCATTAATAAAACGGAGGGTAATGTTGTTTGGTAAAGATAAGTTATTTCGGATTTCTGTAGCTACATTAATGTCATATAGACTCTCAAATTTTTCCACTTCTTTTGTAAATAAAGCTATTCCATTCACATAATCAAAAGGTCCCGGCATAGCAAATCCAATACCAACCAATGATACTGAACTTATTTTGTCTATAGTTTCCTTAAGAGCCTTGCACCATTTTGATAAAATTTCTTTTGAAGTAGCTTTGTTATTAACAGATTCTTCAGACATAGAATCGGGAATAAGTTCGTTTTTGTCAATATCTATGGCTGCACAGGCAATATGATGCCCCCCAATATCCACGCCAATAGCAATTCGTTTATTCATGAATAAAATTATTATATATTAAAAAGGTATCAAAGATAATTATATTTTTGCAATCTAAAACGATTTATTGTGAAATATTTGCTATTTAATCATTCTAATTACGAAAAATTTCCTTTTATTGATGTAAAAGAGTATGAACATGAATGTTGTTGTGGATGGGAAGCAATTGCTTCTAAAATAAATCAGTATTCTGTTTCATTAAAAAAAAGTAAAATCATTATAATAGCTGAATGTTATACAAGCATTTCCGATAAAATTATTGAAAAGCTTATTAATGAATTTAAACCGTTACATTATTTTTATTCGTCTAATGCAATGAAATCTGAAGATGAAATAAAAAAGATGGTTTATCCAGATATTACTGATGATGAGATTTTCGGATATATGACCCGATTGAAAATTGAGGATTTTTTCAATCAACAAAAACTCCTTTCAATTCGTAAAAAAATTAATGATATTTCAAATGGAGTTATCTTAGTTTACGGTACAGGAGCGTCATTACTTGCAGATGCAGATTTGCTCATTTATTTGGATATGCCGCGCTGGGAAGCACAATTGCGCTTCCGAAGAAATGAAGTATCCAATTTGGGTGCAGATAATAAATCCGAAAAAGCTTCATTACAATACAAAAGAGCCTATTTTGTGGATTGGCGTGTTTGTGACCAGTTTAAGAAAAAAATATTGCCTTTATGTGACTTTGTAATAGATACTGTTGATTCTGAAATGCCAAAAATGATTACCAGGGATGCATTTTTTTATGGATTAAAAAATACCGTTCATCGCCCGTTTAGGGTAGTCCCTTTTTTTGATCCGGGTCCCTGGGGTGGACAATGGATGAAGGAAGTTTGCAATTTAGATAAGAGTGCTGAGAATTATGCTTGGTGTTTCGATTGTGTTCCTGAAGAAAATAGCCTTTTATTGCAATTCGGAGAAGTATTATTTGAAACCCCTTCCATAAACCTGGTTTTCTTTTTTCCTGAAGAATTACTTGGGAATACAGTTTATCATAGATTTGGAGATGAATTTCCCATTCGTTTTGATTTTTTAGATACAATGGAAGGAGGAAACCTTAGTTTGCAGGTACATCCTTTAACAGCATATATAAAAGAAAATTTTGGGGTAAATTATACCCAGGATGAAAGCTATTATATAATGGATTCAGGAAAAGATAGTTATGTTTATTTAGGATTTAAAGACAACATTGTTCCCGTTGATATGGTTGCTGCATTAAAAACAGCTGAAGTATCTTCTGAATTTGATGCAGAAAAATATGTAGAAAAGTGGAAGGTTAAAAAGCATGATCATTTTTTAATTCCTGCAGGAACGATTCATTGTTCCGGTGCAAATGCAATGGTGTTGGAAATCAGTGCTACTCCTTATATATTTACATTCAAGTTATGGGATTGGGGTAGATTAGGACTGGATGGAATCCCAAGACCTATCAATATTGAACATGGAGAGAAAAATATTCAATGGGATAGAACTACTGCATGGACAAACAAAAACCTGATTAATCAATTTACCTTGATAGCTGAAGGTGATGGCTGGAAAGAAGAAAAAACAGGCTTGCATGAATTTGAGTTTATTGAAACCCGTCGTCATTGGTTTTCGAAAAAAGTAACTCATTATTCCAACGGTAGTGTTAATGTATTAAATCTTGTTGAAGGGGAATCGATAATTGTGGAAAGTGATGAAAATGAGTTTGATGCATTTATTGTACATTATGCCGAAACTTTTATAGTACCAGCAGCTATTAAAGAATATAGCATTCGCCCTTATGGTAATAGCGAGGGAAAACTTTGTGCTACCATCAAAGCTTTTGTAAGAATTTAATTTTAAAATGTTAAAAAGAATTCATAAATTTTATCTGGACTATAATCTATTGATTTTGTTTAATTTATAAACCAGTATAGTTTCATTCTTGTTTATTGGATTTGCTTTGTGTAACAATCTGTCAAGAAATCCGGGTTTAAATTTGTTTTTAAAATCTAATTTTCCGAAGAATTTTTCAACGTAATTTATTCTTTCAGTAATATTGGTTTCAGAAATAAAGTAAATATAATCCGGAGCAATCTGTTTTAAATAAATTGGATTTTTAATTTCAAAAACATAGGCTGATTTTTTTTCAAAAAGTAACGTATCTGTTTCAATTGTTTCTTCAGTTGAAAAATTATAAAATGTCAGCCATTTCTTGCTGTAAAAGCTTGGTAACATTACATTACCTGAACTATTTGAGTATTCTACCAAAATTGTTTTTGCATTTTTATCATCCTGAATAGAAATCATGGATTCTACCCTGGCTTTTTTGCTGTAATAAGTAATTGACAATGGTATCAATAAACAATTCATCACTAAAAAAATAATGAAGCAGATATTTAATGTTTTTTTTGTTTTAAGCTTTCCTGTAATATAAACATAATATAGCCCTGTCTGTCCCAATATTACAAACATTGGTAGTAAAGTGAATATAAATCTTTCCTGTTTATTAGGATAAAATGAGTGAAAAATTAGAAAAAATAATGTTGGAATAAAAACCAACATGGTTTTTTTGTTGATACTTTTATATACTCCAAACCAATATAATATACCCAACGGAAGTAATAACAATCCTGAAAGTACCAGAATATATGAATACCATGCATTTGTTATATAAGCATTTTTATTTGCAATATTGTATACCACATATTCCTGCATTTCTGCAAAAGGCCTACCCCAAATAAAAAAGTCAATTCCGCCCTGAATAAGAATGATAGAGAATAGTGTTCCTAATGTAAAAAATAATGCTTTTGAAAATTTATTCTGGTAAAGAATTACTATACCCATTCCAATAATATAGACACTCGTTTGAAAGCGTGTAGAAAAAGCTAATCCTGCAATAAACCCGGCCAGTAAAAAAGGGAATAGTTTATTGTTTTCCTGGTTTTTATAAACGATCCAGCTTGACCATAGCAAAAAAGGTATACTCACCATTTCAACCAGATTTCTAACACTTAACCAGGGCATTAACCATAAAATAGCTAAAATTAAACTTACTATTTTAGCATTATAGATGTCAGAAATTTTTTCAGTAATCTTGTAAGTTAAATAAACAACTGATAATGAAAATACTGCATGAATTAAACGAATAATCAACATCTTGGAATCTGTGGACAGGAATGAAAACAGATTCATAATGCAAAATAAACAATAATGAATGCCTACATAAAAGAAACTATGACCTTCGGGTTTTGGATTTACCTGATTCCATGGTAGCCAGTCATTGTAATCATAGCCATCTGCCCATGACTGAGAAGCTTCAATAATTAAGAAGTGGTCATCATGATAGCCATAACCTTTAGCAAAAATAACAGCAATCATTCTGAGAATAAAAGCTATTCCTAGAATTTGCTGAATATTTAGTTTTTTTGGAATTATTTCAAACATTAAATGTGTGATCTTATTATTATTGATGGATTTTATCTGTATATAATTTATTTTCTGTTGCTGCATATGATTGTGACCATAAGAATATCATTGGAAACATAAGTCCGATAAAAGGAGCTCCTCCTCCTGTATCAAATAAATCATTTGTTATACATGAAAATAATATTA
>CAIUKU010000071.1 GCA_903899825.1 uncultured Bacteroidales bacterium
AACTTCGGGACCAAACGAGATGAATAAATCATGGGCATTCCATTGGCGAAATTAGAATAGAATTAATAAACATAATAAACATAAAAATAACTATTTCAGCTATTTAATAAAAAATAAACAAATGAAAATAAATAAAAATATAGCCATCAGCGATACTGGATTTGTCTTCAATCCTGTAAATGGAGAGTCTTTTTCAATCAATCCTATTGGAATAGAAATTATAAATATGATGAAAGAAGATAAATCTTTTGATGATATTATGAAATCAATGCTGACGAAGTACACCGTTGAAGAAGCAACCATAGAGAAAGATTATTTTGATTTTATTGGTATATTAAAACATCATAACTTAATTGATACACATGAAGAAGCGTAAAGTTTGCATTGCAGTTAGTGGTTTAAATGCCATTGACAGCCCTGGCCCCGGAGTAGCCGTTATAAGAGGTCTGCGGGAAGCTGAAAGCCTGGATGTGAAGATTATAGGATTGGCATATGAATCACTGGAACCGGGTATTTATATGCACAATATCGTTGATAAAACCTATTCTATTCCATATCCTTCATCAGGAACCGATAGTCTGTTGGCCAGAATGGATTATATTAACAAAATTGAACATATTGATGTTATTATACCCAATTTTGATGCTGAATTATATTCATTCATTAAACTTGAGGATACTTTTAAAGCAATGGGTATCCATATGTTTTTACCGACTATGCAGCAATTTGAGGAACGTCACAAAGTGAATCTCCCCGAATTTGGTAAAAAGTATGACATCAAGGTGCCTTTTAGTAAATCTATTTTTAGTACCCATGAAATTTTCAGCCTGACCGATGATTTTGAATTTCCTATGGTTATCAAAGGAAAATATTATGATGCAAGTATAGCTTATAATTTTGAGCAGGCCAAAAGCTATTTTAACAAAATCAGTGCTAAATGGGGTTTACCTATTGTAGTACAGCAGTTTGTACATGGTACCGAGTACAATATAACCGGTCTTGGCGACGGCAATGGCAATACCATAGCAGCTGTTCCAATGCGCAAGCAATATATTACCGATAAAGGAAAAGCATGGGGTGGTATTTCTATTGATGATCAATCGATGATTGACTTAACCCATAAATTTGTAAGCCAGACCAAATGGCGCGGAGGTTTTGAACTGGAGTTGATGAAAGGACAGGACAATGAGTTTTATTTACTGGAAATAAACCCCAGAATACCTGCATGGATCTATCTGGCAGTAGGAGTAGGACAAAACATTCCTGAAGCATTGGTAAATCTTGCAATAGGTGAAAAAGTGGAACCCTATACAAATTATGCTGTAGGTAAAATGTTTATACGTTATGCCTGGGATATGATAGTAGATATTGAAGAGTTTCAACAAATCTCTACTTTAGGTGAATTATAATAAATAAAAAATAATTTTTATAAAAAAATAAAATGGATAAATTAAGATACGAAAGACCGGTTATTAAAAAATTAGAAACCGGAATGCCCAATAAATTTGGTTTAAGAACAGAATATGCACCCCTGACTCATATCGACGGGAATGCAGTAAAAGATTTAGTAAAAGAATATGGATCTCCTTTGTATGTGATTTCAGAAACAACCATGCGTTCTACTATAAAAAAAGCTAAAAAAGCTTTTACAACGCGTTATCCAAAGGTACAGTTTGCCTGGAGTTATAAAACAAATTACCTGAAAGCAGTTTGTAATGTTTTCCATCAGGAAGGCAGCTGGGCTGAAGTAGTTTCTGGCTTTGAATACGATAAAGCCTTAGGCAATGGTGTTGATGGAAAAAAAATCATCTTCAACGGCCCCGATAAAAGTGAAGCGGATTTACGAAAAGCAATCAACAACGATTCTCTGATACATATCGATCACCTGGATGAATTGTATACCATCCTTGAAATAACTGAAACAACTGATAAACGCCCTAAAGTTGCCATTCGTGTGAACATGGATACAGGTATTTATCCTATTTGGGACAGGTTTGGTTTTAATTATGAAAACGGACAAGCCTGGGATGCCCTGAATAAAATCATGCGTTCAGGCAAACTGGATTTGGTTGGTTTGCATTGCCATATTGGTACTTTTATGCTGGCAGCCAGTGCTTATGCCATAGCAGCCGGTAAATTGGCCGATTTAGCGATAGGCATTGAACAAAAATACAATCATTCTATCAAATATATTGATCTGGGTGGCGGTTTTGCTTCCAAAAATACATTAAGAGGTGCTTACTTACCCGGTTCTGATACCAATCCATCATTTGACGATTTTGCAGAAGCCATTACCACAACTTTATTAAACAGCAATTTTAAGAACAATGAGTTGCCAACACTTATTCTGGAAACAGGTCGTGCATTGATTGACGATGCCGGCTACCTGATAGGCAGTGTGATTGCCAACAAAAGAACTTCTACCGGCAAACGCACTACTATTATTGATGTCGGTGTAAACCTGTTGTTTACCGCTTTCTGGTATGAACATAAAATGACACCTGCTCAGCCATTTACTCATTATACCGAAACTACACAGGTGTTTGGTCCCTTGTGCATGAATATTGATGTTATCAGAGAAAACATAGATTTACCATTATTGAACAAAGGAGATCAGGTAGTTATTTCTACCATTGGTGCCTACAACATGACGCAATGGATGCAGTTTATTACCCTTAGACCCAATGTGGTGATGATAGATACCAATGAAAAAGTTCACCTGATACGCGAAAACGAAAAAATGGAAACTATTTCGGACCTCGAAAAAATGCCGGAACATTTAAAAAACTTTGAATTGTAATTATAACCAAAGATAACTTAATTGAAAAAGCCGATAGCATAGAGATGTTATCGGCTTTTTATGATTATTACGTTTCGCAGCTTGCTGTCTGGTGGGGTAATTGAAACATCTTCAGTTTGAGCCGCTAAATTAATTATTTTCTTGTATTATATTTCATTTTCCCACAAAAACACCACTAGTAGCAAGGTGCTGTTGTACTAAATTCCGCAAAAGCGGAATAGTTATCTGCAAATATACGTATAAGATACTGAAAGGGAGTCCCACCTCCCTAAATTATTTCTAATTTAAATTCAGTATCATGAAAAAAAGTGAACCGACTCA
>CAIUKU010000072.1 GCA_903899825.1 uncultured Bacteroidales bacterium
AAATATTATTTATATAAGCGGAACAATCTATTTTATATGTATTTTTTGCAAAATTGCATAAGCCGGAAAATATTTTTTGTCCATCCAAAGTATATATTTCAATATTTGCATCTGTTATTGTTGATTCAGGAAGTTCAATATTTATAATACCAGTTGAAGGAGAGGGATAAATTGTTAACTGTTGACTTATACTTTCTGTTTCATTTACAGCAACAGGTGAATACAAGGGAGATTCCCAAACACCTCTGCCAAAAGTAACAGCTCTTATTTTATTAAGTGAAGGTGAAATCTCCATTTCATTGACAACAACATTAGGAAGATTATTAGCATACAATACCCAGTCTGTTAACAAAGAATCACGATAGTAAATACCAACATCCATACCAACATACAATCCTTCATTTATTTGATTATCAGGAGTTATACAGTTAGCTGGAAGGTTAGGTAATGTTCCGGAATAATTGGTCCAGTTTAAACCACCGTTTCTTGAAGTATAAACTTTTTGTCCTCCTGTATAACCTGATAATGTAATCCATATTACTTCAGGGTTGGTTGAACTAACTGCAATATATGTTATCGCATTACCTGTAAGTCCGTGAGATATGTCTGTCCAGCTGCTTCCGCCATTATTGGATTTATAAATTACATTGTCAGATGCAGCATAGATGTAATTATTGTTAGATTGTGAAATGGCTAAAGATTTTAATTCAGTGGTAGCAGGAAAATTTGATAATTTGGTCCAGTTATTACCCTTGTCGATTGTTTTCCAGACATTATTATAACCTGCATATATTGTTTCATGATTCACAGGATCTATAATATAAGGTGTAACCCATGCACCGGTTTCCTGTCCTGTAATATTGCCTGAAATTGTTATATAATTACTTCCCCCGTTATCAGTTCTGGAAATCTGCCCATTGGGATTCGTAACATAAAATATATTAGGATTTGTATAATCAATAATACATTCCATTCCATCCCCACCATTTACCTGGGTCCAGGTATTGTTTCTTAATAAATTTGTACCGTTGTCCTGCCATCCGGTAAGGATAGTAGCAGGTTGAGTTTGTGATACACTCATTTTGTAAATTTGAGCAATGGATAATGTAGCGTTTTTATCTGACCAGTTTGTGCCACCGTTGGATGTAGTAGAAACGCCACCATCAGTGCAGGCATATAAAACGTTTGAAGGATTAAATTTTAAAGCATGAATGTCAGCATGTACTTTAGGTTTTCCTCCGCCACCATACCAATGTGCACTTATATTCCACGTAGAGCCTCCATTTGTTGATTTCCATATATTTACGCCTCCTGTATAAACTTCTTCTGCATTGGTTGGCGAAACAGCTATGGCTAAGTCGTACCAGGCTTGTCCACCTGTGCCGTTGCCAGTTACTGACCAGTCTAAAATATTTGGAGTGGTTGACCTAGTTGAAAAGGTTTCACCGCTATCAGTAGAACGGTATAAACCTGCAAATCCCTGATCGGAATACTTTCCTGCCAGTAAATATACATAATTTGAATTTGCCGGGCTGACACCTATTTGGATTCTACTGTTGGGTGAAGCATATGTAATAGATTTATAAAAAAAATCTTCACCTGCATTGGTTGATTTGTAAAAGTCAGTATTGGTTGTTGCATATATTACGTTGGTATCTCCTGGTTTGTATGTAATATCAATTGTTTTACCCGAGAGTGTATTATCCCAGGTGTTTCCTCCGTTAAAACTCCTGAAAATACCAGCTGAAGTTGCAGCAAATAATGTTTTTGGATTGATAGGATTGATAATTAATTTATTGATACTCCTTCTGTTTTCTACCAGATAATTTAGCCCTGTTGCCTGGAAACTTTGTCCTCCATTTATTGATTTTAAAACTCCTATTGAATAAGTATCTGTTGCATCACCATCTCCTGTGGCAATATATATGATTTCCGGATTAGTATAATCAATTATTATGCTTGAGACTCCGATAACAGCGAGATTATCAGTTAACGAAACCCATGAATTTCCTCCATTTATAGTTTTCCAAAGACCACCGCTTGGAGAACCAACATACATGATATTCATATTAGTCGGATGAAATGCAATGCAATTTAATCTGCCTGCATCTCCACCATTAGCAGGTGGAGAAAAAGGACCTAATGCTTGCCAGTTTGAGGAAGAGTTTACCTTTAAAGCATGCGTCCTTTTGTATTCATTAAAAGATTTCCATGCAGTTTCCATTTCTATTCTTTTACCAGAAGGAAAAACTCGGGCTTGCATAAAATATTCCCATCTTTTATATTGTTTCCAACCTTTAGATCTGCCAACTTCTTTGTCTTTCCAATAACTGTTGAATGATTTTTGGACGTCATAAAAATTTACATTCGGATCTTGCATTTTTTCAACCCAATCTTGTGCAATTGATGGACTGTAAAAACATATCAATGATAAAACAACCAGTATTCTTCCTAATTTAATTCTCATTTTAGTGATTTGAAATTTTTTGCAAATTTATTAATAATTATGCTTCAAAACAATAATACTTGCAATATATTAGTAAACGTAAGTTGTTGGAAATTATTGTATTAAATATTTGTTAAATAATATTATCTTTAAATGATCTATATAGGTCTATAAAGGGAATAAATTTTAATAGTCAACAGGGTGATTAATTAAAAAACAAAAGTTATTTATAAGTCATTTTTATTTATTTTTGTTGCAGCAAGCTAGTTATTTTTTATTTCTACTACTGTAAAGATCATCTAAACATAATCATTTAATAATCAAGCAATGAACAAAAAATTATTATTAATCAGTAATTCAACCAATGCAGGTGAAGCATACTTAGGTTGGCCCCGTGAGGCAATTAGAAGTTTTGTTAAAAGCAATAATATCCATAAAGTTTTGTTTATTCCTTACGCTGGAGTGGGTATTACTTATGATGAGTATACTTCAAAAGTAAATTCCGTTTTTACAGAACTCGGATGCAGTATATACGGTATTCATAATGAAATAGATCCTGTTAAAGCAGTTAATGAAGCCGAAGCAATTGCCGTGGGTGGAGGAAATACTTTTCATTTAGTGTATATGTTGCACAAATTGAAAATTATGGATGCTATCAAAAATATGGCATTGAAAGGAACACCTTATATGGGATGGAGTGCCGGTTCTAATGTAGCATGCCCATCATTAAAAACTACCAACGATATGCCTATAATCGAACCTGAAAGCTTTAACTGCACAGGACTGATTCCGTTTCAGATTAACCCGCATTATCTGGATGCAAACCCTGAAGGTCATGGTGGTGAGACCCGCGAGCAGCGGATTGAAGAATTTATGCAGGTAAATAAGGATATTTATGTAGTTGGTTTACGTGAAGCTACTTATTTATTGGTGGAAGGTAATTCGATTTCGTTATATGGCAAACGCCCAATGCGTATTTTTAAATATGAGCAAACTGCTTATGAAATACAAGCAGGAGAAAATATTGATTTTCTGTTAAAGTAAAAATAGTTTTAATGTAGATGAACTATATTTCAGTTGTATATAGAAGATTAATAATAATTATCATTTTATTTTAACGCTACTACTTAAGATTAAATTCTCCAAATTAATTTTTATTGATTTAATGCGAAGGAAAAAAATCGTTTTATTCTTATTTTTGATAAGTACTTTCCATGTTTTTGCTCAGCAAAAAACAGAAAAACAGCCTTATCTGATTATCATTTCATTGGATGGATTCCGATGGGATTATCCGGAGATTTATCATTTAGCACATTTTGATTCTGTTGCAAAAATGGGTGTGAAAGCGAATGCTTTACAACCTTGTTTTCCAACCGTTACATTTCCAAATCATTATACTATGGCATGCGGATTGTATCCTGAACATCACGGGATTGTTCAGAATAAATTTTTTGATACCTCATTACAAATGACTTATAAAATCGGTGATGCTAAAACAGTAATGGATGGAAGATTTTACGGAGGTGAACCAATATGGGTTACAGCTGAAAAACAAGGTGTAAAAACTGCTTCTTTTTACTGGGTGGGTACAGAAGCTTCAATCAAAGGCATTCAACCAACATACTGGAAAAAATATGAAAACAAAATTCCTTTCGTTCAAAGAATAGATACGGTGATGCACTGGTTGCAAATGCCTGAAAAAGAACGTCCTCATTTAATATTATTTTACCTGCCTGAACCGGATGCTGTCAGTCATGATTTTGGACCATTAGGTAATGAAACCAAAACTATGCTAACATCTCTCGACAGTTTAATTTGGATGTTTGTAAATAAGTTAAAAAGCCTGAGTATTGGAAATGAAGTTAATGTAATAATAACTTCTGACCATGGAATGTCTGCAGTAAGTAAAGATAAAAATATTATAATTGATGATTATCTCAAACCTGAATGGATAAAAGGAATATATGGTTATAATCCAACTTACAACATCACTGTCGCAAAACATTGCATTGATTCTGTTTATTTTTCATTAAAAAAACTACCGCATCTGATTATATGGAAAACAAAAGAGGTTCCCAGACGCTTGCATTATAGCAATAATCAGCGAATCGGAGATCTGGTTGTGCTTGCTGACAGCGGTTGGAGTATTTCACAGAGAAAAGACAAGCTTCCCTTTGGGGGTGCACACGGCTATGATAATGAGAATATGGATATGCATGGCATTTTCTATGCTTATGGTCCACGTTTCAAAAAGAATTATCAAAGAAGAAAATTCTCAAATATTAATTTGTATTCATTAATGACTCACATATTGAAACTTAAACCTGCAAAGTCAGATGGTAACTATTCAGAGATTAAAGATATTTTAAAATAGTTTTTTTTAATGTAAAATTCATTTAATTGCTATTCAGTCAGTTATGTGCAAAAGTTTATTGAATTAATTAGAAAGAATTCTCAGTTAAAATATAAAGCTAAGACAGGCAGGTTTTGATAGAAAATAAT
>CAIUKU010000073.1 GCA_903899825.1 uncultured Bacteroidales bacterium
AAAAACATTTGCACCACTTATGGCTAATGTTTCGATATTAAGCGTAGTTAAACCTGCATTCACAGCAGCCCAGTTGGTCCCATTATTGGTTGATAAAAACACACCACCACCCCAGCTTCCTGCAAAGATATTAGTTCCGCTAAGGGCTAATGATAAAATTTCTCCACCATAAAGACCATTATTTACTAGTTGCCATTGTGCATTCGATACATTTAAAGTAAAGATTGCAATTATTAAAATGTATATGTTTTTCATAATAATTGAAGTTATTGTTTTATAAATCTCCTTTCCACTATTTCATTTTCAGTATAAAGTTTTAGAATATAAACTCCACTTGGGAAAGCTGATGTATTCAGTGTTGTTTTCTTATTTAAGGTTGAGGTATACACTGTTTGCCCGAGAGGATTTAAAATTTCTATTTTAGCTTTTTGTTCAGCTTCTATTATAAGGTAATCGATGAAAGGATTGGGATAAACTAAAATGCTCAATGGATTATGAATTTCACTTACCCCCACAATACTGTTTAATTTTGCAAGAAAAATATCAGAACTCCCCGCATTCGTCAAAGTAGTGGAGCCAAAGATCAGGCTGGAACTTAAATAAACACCTGCTAAATATGCATTTCCAGAAGCATCTACAGCCATTGAATTAGCTACATCAAAGCCAGATCCGCCTGTACTTTTTGCCCAAAATACATTTCCGGTTGCATCGTATTTCGCAATAAAAGTATCTCCGGAACCCGGAGCAGAATTTGTCAAAGTATTGGAAGCAAAGCTAATGCTAGCACTTGAAAAATCTCCTGCCACATAAACATTCCCGTTAGCATCCAATGCCACTGCATTCGCTTCATCGACATCAGTATTCCCTGCACTTTTTGCCCAAACCACATTACCGGCAGCATCGTATTTTGCTAAAAACAAATCACTTCCTCCTGCATTCGTAAGGGTTGTAGAGCCAAAGCTTAGGGTAGAACTGTAAAACCAGCCTGTTATATAGGTATTCCCGAAAGCATCCAAAGCAAGGGAAATCGCCCGGTCATAACTCAGCCCCCCTGCACTTTTTGCCCAAACCACATTGCCAGAGGCATCGTATTTAGCAAGAAACAAATCTTCAGAACCCACATTCGTCAATGTAGTGGAACCAAAGCTTAGGGTATTACTTGAAAAAAATCCTGTCAGATATACATTCCCCGAAGCATCCACAGCCACAGCATTCGCTTCATCAACATCTATATTCCCTGCACTTTTTGCCCAAACCGCATTACCAGTGGCATCGTATTTCACAAGAAACAGATCACCACTACCTGCATTTGTCAATGTAGTGGTACCAAAAACAAGGCTTGGACTTGCAAATAATCCTGCCACATAGGTATTCCCGGAAGCATCTGCTGCAACAGAAATCGCCTGATCATCACCAGTTCCGCCTGCACTTTTTGCCCAGACCACATTACCGGCTGCATCGTATTTCGCAAGAAACAGATCCACCGAACCCGATATATTCGTCAACGTAGTGGAGCCAAAGATAAGACTGGGGCTTGAAAAAACGCCAGTTATATAAATATTCCCCGAGGCATCTACCGTAACGGATAGGGCTTCGTCAGAAGCTGTACCACCAGCCCTTTTTGCCCAGACCACATTGCCGGCAGCATCATATTTCACAAGAAATATGTCCCCGGAACCAGATACATTTGTCAACGTAGTGGAGCCAAAAACCAGGGTAGGACTTTCAAAACTTCCTGTTAAATAAGTATTTCCAAAAGCATCAATCGCAACAAAATCGGCCCAGTCTGGGTTTGCTCCTCCGGCACTTTTTGCCCAAAGCCAGGCTGGAGCTTGCGCATAAGATAGTATGCTTAAAAAGTTTATCGTTGCAAAAAGTAAAATTGTTTTTTTCATAATAGTTGATTTTTTAAAGATTTATTGTTTCTGAATTGAGTAAATAGAGAAGTATATAAGGTGTTTACTGTTTTACAAATTTCTTTACCACATCACCATTCTCTGTAATAAGTTTCAGGAAATAAACACCGCTTGCAAAACCTGAAGTATTGACTGTTGCTTTCTTATTTATAGTTGATGTGTATACGATTTGACCGAGAAGATTTATGATCACAAATCTTTGATTCGGATTTGTGTTAATTTCAATAGTCAGATGGTCATTGGTTGGATTTGGAAACAGCTGCATATTGCTATTTAATTCATTTTTATTATTGAAACCTGTATTTAAATTGCTATACTTTCTAAAGAACAGCCAAACTTCGCGCACCTCGCTGATATCATTGGCTGGTTGATATAAAATGGTATGACCACCTCCATACATTTTATAAAAACAAACATCCGATTGAGTATCTCCGTTTGAATATTCGAAACGTTCGACTGTAATATTGTCGTTAACAGTATTGGAATAGGTGTAAGTTGTTGGAGTTGTATTGCATGCATTATTATGTACCCAGAAATGAACCAGTGAATCTGCATCTATTCCATAAATATTTCCTGTATATTTTACTGTAGAATCGGAAGTGCCGTGAAAATGTGCTATCGGTAAATGGCGGCCAGGATTATAAATTGAAATATTACTGCCTATGGTTCCTGACATGGAAGCAAAGGCAGCAATCTTTGAGTTCGACTGCAATGCCATCTTTTCAGTCATAAAACCACCCATTGAAAACCCGCAGAGATAGATACGGCTGATATCAATTGCATAAACTGAGATGGATTCATCTATCATTGCATTGATAAAACCAATATCATCCACACCAGCGTTTGGATAGTAGCCGGAAAGACCCGCACCTGAATTCCATGCTGCGCCGGCATAGGGGTCGGAAACAGCCTGAGGGAAAACACATATGATATTGGCTGTATCGGCAATGTAATTAAATCCTATGTTTGAAAAATTTGTCATGTTGTCGCCCAATCCATGCAAAGCAATCAGCAATGATGCCGGAACAAATGCATTGTAATTTGGCGACTGGTAAACCCTGTAACTCCTTGTCAATCCTCCGGACGATATGGTTTTGTTTGTCCACTGTGCATTTGCAATACTTACTGAACAAAAAACGATGATTACAAAGTAAAACTTTTTCATATTTTAAAGTTTTATGAAAAATAAAACTATGTAGCAAGACAGAAATCTTAATATCTATCTTCAAATTAAAAATATGTAAACGAGTTTTTTTTTCTAATAGCTGTTATTGAGATTAATAATTGTACAAATATACTTATAAAAACATCCAAATCCTAAAGATATATTACTTTTTTACATTTTTATTGTGAACAAAACCATTTTTTTAAAAACAAATTCTGAGCTTAATAAAAAAAGTATTATCTTTGCACTCCAATTTGCGGATGTGGCGTAATTGGTAGCCGCGCCAGACTTAGGATCTGGTGTCTTGCGACGTGGGGGTTCGAGTCCCTTCATCCGCACACTAAGCCCGAGAAATCGGGCTTTTTTATTTTCAGAACTTTGTTATTATAGATTCCCTTGAACTATTGGTTAAAAACAAATTGCAATATATTTGCGCCCATTCGCAAAGCTTTTATACGGATTGCTTCTGAATCTTTATGTACATCCTGATCTTCCCAACCATCACCTAAATCGCATTCGTAGCTGTAAAAACATACTAATCTTCCATTATAGAATAAACCAAATCCTTGTGGTCGTTTGACATCATGTTCATGAATTTTTGGCAAACCATTGGGGAAGTCAAATTTTTGATGAAAGATAGGATGGCTATAAGGTAATTCTACAAATTCTAATTCGGGAAATACTTTCTTCATTTGCGGTCTAATAAACTTGTCTAATCCATAATTATCATCAATATGCAAAAAACCTCCTCCTTTTAAATAATTTCTTAAATTATCAGCATCTCTGTCAGAGAAAACTACATTTCCATGCCCAGTCATGTGAATAAAAGGATAATTAAATAGCTCAGCACTTCCAACATCTACTGTTGCATAATCTGTATTAAGGTTGGTGCCAATATTTTGATTGGCAAACTGAATAAGGTTAGTTAATGAAGTAGGATTGGCATACCAATCGCCGCCTCCATTATATTTAAGCAATGCAATTTGATAAGTTGGTGGTGTAAATGAGCTAAATACTACTATTATTATCAAATATAAAAAAAATCTTTTTCTCATAATTCATTCAATAAATTAATGATGTGGCAGGCAACAATTCCTGCGGTTTCGGTGCGTAAACGCGAATTGCCCAAGCTAACAGGCAAGTAGTTATTTTCAATAGCTTTTTTTATTTCAGCGATACTAAAGTCACCTTCAGGACCTATTAATATCAGTGCATTTTCAGCTTTCTTATAAGCTGATTGTAATGTTACTTTTTCATCATCTTCGCAATGGGCAATATATTTTTTGCAGTCAAAACTTAAGTTGAGAAATTGATTATACTTAATGGCTTCGTTTAAAATAGGATGATAGGCCTTTAAAGATTGCTTAAGTGCAGAAGTAATTATTTTTTGCAAACGCTCAGGTTTAATAATGTTTCGTTCAGAATGTTCGCTGAAAACGGGTGTGATTTCGTCGATGCCAATTTCAGTAGCTTTTTCTAAAAACCATTCAAAACGGTCGATATTTTTAGTAGGAGCAATGGCAATGTGCAAATAAAAATTCTTTTTGCCAAAATCAGGAATTGTTTCAATAATTTCTGCAATACACTCCTTTGGGTCAGCACTCAATAACTGAGCTTTATATAAATTTCCCTTACCATCAGTCAGATGAATTTGACTGCCTTCTTTCAAACGTAAAACTCTTACACAATGGGTGGATTCTTCTTTATCAAGTTTATAAGTATCAGAATTAATGTCTGGTGTATAGAATAATTGCATACTACAAATCTACATAAAGTTTTTTAAATATTTGCAAAGGTATGCGAAAAATTATCAGGGTTTTGTGTTTGTTAGAATGAAAATTTATAAATTATAAAAAGCATTAGAAAATTTATCCTACTTTTGTCAAAAACAATTATTCAAAAACTGTGCTTCAAGCTGATTTATTACTTATTACTCCGCCTTTTATTCAGTTAAATACCCCTTATCCTGCTACTGCATGTCTCAAAGGCTTTTTGCAAGAACAAGGATTTGAGGTTGCTCAATTCGATTTGAGTTTAGCCTGTATATTGGAAATGCTTACTGCTGATGGATTAAGAAAAATGTTTGATTTTGCTAAGAATATAAACTGTTCAGCCAATGCAAAAAAAATCATACAATTCAGAGATGAATATATTCGGCATATTGATGCTGTGATTGCTTTTTTGCAAGGCAAAGACAATACTTATGCTTATGCTATCAACAATGGAGCTTTGCCCGAAGCTAAAAGATTCAACATCCAGCAGGATTTAGAATGGCATTTTGGAGCTGATGGAATCCAGGATAAAGCCAGATTCTTAGCCACTTTGTTTATTGAAGATATCGGCGATTTTATTACCGAATGTGTTGACAATCGCTTTGGATTTAGTCGCTATGCTGAACAAATCGGATTAAATGCCATCAGTTTTCAATCCATAATAGATGAACTTAAAACGGATACACCTATTACAAAAATTATGTGTGATTTGTTGGATAATTCTATCAAACAACACCAACCGAAAGTAATTGGTTTTACAATTCCATTTCCTGGGAATCTTTTAATGGCATTGAAATCAGCTGAATTTATTAAGAAAAATTATCCACACATTCCAATAGTAATGGGGGGTGGATTTGTTAATACAGAATTGCGTCAACTCAACGAGCCAAAGTTGTTTGAATTGATTGTTTACGTTTGTTTAGACGATGGAGAACTTCCTTTATTAAAATTATTGAATCATTTAATTAAAGGAGAAGAAGCATTAGCAAGAACTTTTAAATTAGAACAAAATAGCGTTATTTATATTAACAATGCTGAAGAAAATGATTTTGCGCATAAAGATTGTGGAACGCCCGATTATGAAGGCTTGCCTTTGGCAGATTATATTTCGGTAAGCGAAACCACCAATCCCATGCATAATTTATGGAGCAATGGTCGTTGGAACAAAATGGCATTGGCTCATGGTTGTTACTGGCATCGTTGTTCGTTTTGCGATGTTTCTTTAGATTATATAAAAAGATATAGCACTACCTCATCCTCTGATTTATGCAACAGAATTGAAGCGATTATCAAACAAACCGGACAGCGTGGTTTCCACTTTGTGGACGAAGCCGCATCGCCTGCACTGCTAAGGAAATTAGCAGAAGAAATTATTCATCGCAAACTTAGCTTAACATGGTGGACCAATATCCGTTTTGAATCTGCATTTACAACAGAGCTATGCGAATTGTTAGCAGCATCGGGTTGTGTGGCAGTTTCGGGTGGCTTGGAAGTTGCCTCTGATCGCTTATTGCAGAAAATGGAGAAAGGTGTAAGTATAGAACAGGTAACAATGGTTACAGCTGCTTTCCAACAATCAGGCATTATGATTCATGCTTATCTGATGTATGGTTTTCCTACACAAACAGCTCAGGAAACCATAGATTCATTGGAAATTGTACGCCAGTTGTTCGAACACAAATTAATACAAAGTGCTTTTTGGCATCGATTTGCCATGACGGTTCACAGTCCTGTTGGTATCAATCCCGAAAAATATGGTGTAGAACGCATATCTCATCCCGAAAATGCTTTTGCAGAAAACGGATGTCAACATATTGATAAAACAGGCTGCAATCATGAGAAATACGGTTTGGGTTTAACCAAAGCTTTGTATAATTTTATGCATGATAATGGATTTGATTATCATTTGCAAGATTGGTTCGACTTCAAAATTCCGCCAACTACAATGGCACCCAATTATATTAAAAAAATTTTAAAGAAAAAGAAATAAAGAAAGATGAAGCATCCATGACAAATAATTTTTGACAGATATAGGTTATAATATGGAAATAATAGACAGAAGAAAGAAGACGGAAGACAGAAGACGGAAGACAGAAGAAAGAAGACAGAAGACGGAAGAAAGAAGAAAGAAGAAAGAAGTTGAGGATATTGAACAAAATCGAAATGAAAAATAGAACGCTGATGAC
>CAIUKU010000074.1 GCA_903899825.1 uncultured Bacteroidales bacterium
AATTCATCAGCTTTATCAATTTTCTTTTCAAGCAATATAGTTGCTTGCTGATCAATCAATAACAAACGGGTATCACTTATTTTTTTATTCTGATAAACCAACAGTAATATTTTATTTTCAACTAACAAATAATCAATTACATAAACAGGAAGTTTTTTGGTTATACTGATTATAGGATCAGAATTTAGTGTAAATTCTTTTAAATTATTTATTTGAGGGAGTAATTGTATTTCAGTTGTTAAATTGTTTGAACTGACAGTATAGCGTAATTTTTTATAACTAACATGAGTGATAATTAAATCTAATTTTTTATAATCTGAAGAAAGAAAAAAAAATCCTGAATCATTTGTGGTTGTTCCTGTTAAAGTGCCTTCAATATTAATATTTACATCTTTTATCGCATTGAGGGTGGTTGCATCTTTAACAAAGCCTTTAAAAGTATTTTTCTGAGCATAACAACTAAATGTTATCAGCAATATCAGTCCAATGTTCAGGATTTTTTTCATCTCTTTATCTCTTAAATAATTTTCATCTTTTTTACATGGTGTATAGAATATATTATTAAACAATTGAACCCGAAATAATCTATCTTCTGCTGGCTAATCTTTCAGCTTCAAAATCAAAATAACTTTTGGTTTCAACTACCACAACACCACCATCAAAATCTCCATATTTAGCAGGTACATTGCCCATATACACCATTACACTTGCAACAGCTGAACTGGGAATTTTGTACTCACTATCGCGTTGCTTCACACCATCAACAATATAAAGTACGCCTCCATTTCTGGCTCCTCTGAAATAAACTTCTCTACCATCATCACTTACAAGAACTCCAGGAGTTATTGAGTTTAATAAGGATGTAAGATTTTTACCTCCCGCTATGTTTTTAATTTCTTTAGATCTTAATACCTGAACAGTTCTTGTATCTATTAATTTATCTCTGTAACCAACTATTTCTATTTCAGCTAAGCTTTCTGAGTTAAGATATACATCTTCCAAAGAAGTCATTTGGTTGGAGTTTACACTTACTGTCATAATTATTTTTTTGTTATACCCGCTGTAAGAAATATTTACATTATAGACCCCTGGATTGAGACCCTTAATGTGAAAGTATCCATAAGCATCAGTAGATGCACCTATAAGTGCTTTGCCAACCTCAATATAGGCATTGGCTCCAGGAAGTGTTTCAGATGAAGCAGAATCGATGACTTTACCTCTTATACTTCCTGTTTGTGCAAATGTGCCTGAAAGCAATGAGCTTACTAAAATCAGACAACTAATAATTTTTCTCATAATTTTTTAATTTTTTTGTTAATATTTTCGATAAATATACGATTATTGAAAGGCGATGTAAAGAGCTTATCAGTTTAGGGTATTATAAAAAAAGGATACGGTAGCCTGATGCAAGTTAAAGGCAAGATGTTTTTTTCAAAATGGGTGGGAATGTAGTCAGATTTCTCTTTTATGTGCAATTCAGGAGTGGAAAATCTGATTTTAATGGATTGATGTGTTTTTGTCTGTAATTACGCTTACAAGTCTTTATTTGCAGTCACAAAAAAAGAGGCGTTGAATTTAATCAACACCTCTTCTAAAAATAAGTTTTTTTAAAAATTACAACTTGATCTTTTTAAGAATGTCTTTAGGAGTTGCATCTTTGTGAATCATAATATCCATGGTTTTATATTTCACAAAAGCTTCTGAAGCATAAAAATAACCTTCGTATTTACCTTCTGTACTCCATGAATTTTTAATTAGATAATATTTATTACCATTTTGGTCTTTGGCAATTCCACAAATTAACATTCCATGATCGTCGGTAGTTTGGTAGTTGTCAAATGCTAATTGGCGCATTTCCTGTGTAATCACTTTTTCCTTTCCTGGTTTATCATAAGTGTAAAGCTGTGCTGCTTTTTCTCTTTCGGTCAGTTTTTCCCATTTATCTCTTTCTGTACCCTGTAGATCCGATTTATCTTCATCCGGAACAATAGCTACACCATTTTTCCATGAAAATCCTTTTTCGCTTACATCGGCACCCCAAGCAACAGAATATCCATTGTTTATTGCATTGTCTATAACTGACATCATTTCGTTCAAAGGAAGATTGTGTACTTCACCCCATGCCCAGTTATCAGGTACTTCAATGATAAATTTTGAATAAAACGGGTGATGGGTAAACGAAGCAAATTCAATGTAATCATCTGGATTGATACCTGATTCCTTTGCATAAGATTGTGGTGTATAGGTTTTTCCTTTATAAGTAAAAGTTTCGGGTAATTTGCCAAAATAGGCATCTAAAATCCCATTAAATCCAGCCAACCATGCTGTGGTTAATTTTTTGTTGTTATCATCAGCAATTGCTTTGATGTATGCTTTTAGCACTGCATCTATTTCACCATGATCGTGTTTGGTTTCACCATAGTTTAATCCTGCATAAATTTCTTCAGGAACCATGCCATATTTACGGATCATATCCGTAACATCATGGGCTGCGCCACCAGCTCCAAAATTGATAGTGCCATGCATACGTACGAATTTTTCTGCTTTATCTGCATAGGCATGTCTTACACTAAACATTTCAGAAATATCATAATCGTTTTTTCCCATTCTGATTAATTCTGACTCAATGAATGAAAAAGTTGAAAAACTCCAGCATGTACCTGATTTATTCTGGTTTTTGACTGAGGTTGCTTTAATTTGTTTTTCGATGGTAAATTTGTAGCCTTCCGGTTTTTTGTCTTTTTCATCTTGTGCATTCAATAAGGTTGTTACAAAAAGGAAACCAAGCAAAAGTAAACTGAATTTTAATAGATTTTTTTTCATTTTTAGATGTATAAATAGATTTTTTAAAAACTTGTACAAAATTAGTAATTAATCATATAGGTTTTATAAAGAATATGTTAAAGCACAATATATTTGATGAAATCAGGTTATAAAAGGATAAAGTTAAGTTTTATCACGTTTAACGTTATATATTTTATACTTTTGTTACACAATTTAATAAAACACATTTATGAATAAAATTTTCTTTTTTCTATTTTTTCTATTTTCTCAATTAATTTCATTTTCTCAATATTCGCATCCCTATCAAAGTGCTAAGGAATGTAATAAAGCCCACTTCAATTATTTCAATTCAGGTTTCAAACAATCTGCATTAATGAATAAGTATGATGTGAAATTTTATAAATTAGATATTTTAGTCGAAAGGACTTCTGTATATGTTGAAGGGAATGTAAGTATTAATGCAAAAGTAATTTCCAGCCAGTTAGATACCTTTGTATTTGAATTAAAGGATTATTTTATCATAGATTCAGTGAAGATAAACAACCAATTAAAATCTGTAGTCAGGGTGGGTGATGAAGTTTTTGTCGGAATAAATCCTTTGTTTATGGGTGCTGATCTATCAGCCCAGATATTTTATAAAGGGATGCCACCCAATACAGGAAATTTCTTTAGCGGGATATCCTGCAAGACATCAACTACCTGGGGTAATCAGATAACTTATACATTGTCTGAACCTTTTGCAGCCAAAGAATGGTTTCCGGTAAAACAATCTCTAACAGATAAAGCAGATTCAGCCTATATTTTTGTTACAACCAGCAACGACAATAAAGTCGGGTCAGAAGGTAAACTTACAGCCATTGTACCTTTACCCAATAATAAAGTAAGGTATGAATGGAAAACAAGATATCCTATTGATTATTATCTGATATCAATTGCCGTTGGAAAATATGTGGATTATTCTATCTATGCTCACCCTGCAGGTCTTCAGGATTCCATTCTGATACAAAACTATATTTATGATAATCCCGCAACATTACCCTATTTTAAAACAGAAATTAACAGAACGCCCGGTTTTATTGAACTTTATTCCAATTTATTCGGACTTTACCCTTTTTATAAAGAAAAATACGGACATTGTCTGGCTCCTTTGGGCGGAGGGATGGAACATCAAACCATGACTACCCTCGGGGATTTTAATTTTTATCTTACTTGCCATGAACTTTGCCATCAATGGTGGGGCAATAATGTTACCTGTGCAAGTTGGAGCGATATATGGATCAACGAAGGTTTTGCTTCTTATGGCGAATACCTGGCTGCTCAGAATTTATGGAGTCAGCAGGAAGCACAGAACCATATGCTTGCAGTCCATACCAATATCATGTCCTTGCCAGATGGTAGTGTTTATATTCCTCCATTTCAGGCGATTGATGAGAACAGGATTTTTGACGGACGACTTTCGTATAAAAAAGGATCTGCTATCATCCATAATCTTAGATTTGAAATAGGCAATGATATTAACTTTTTCAATATTTTAAAAACTGTACAAACACGTTTTAAGGACAGTACAATGACTGGTATGGATTTTAAAGCAGTTGCCGAAGAGCTTTCGGGAAAAGATTTTACAGATTTCTTTAATCAATGGTATGTTGGTGAAGGATATCCAACGTATAACATTTTGTATTGGAAACAAAATGATACTTTGTTTATAAAAAGCACACAATCCACATCAACTAACATTACCCCTTTGTTTAAAATGCTGATGGAGTATAAAATACAATCATCTGTGGGAGATACGAATATAAAATTATATCAGACAACCAATGTCCAAACTTTTAAAATCCCTTTACTTCGTCCGGTTTCAGGAATTGTTGTTGATCCCAATAATTGGGTGATAAATGCTAACGGAAGTGTAACAATGGGTATTGAGAATTCCATTGAGAATATAAATTTTACAATTTCACCCAATCCCTGTGTTGAATTTCTGCAAATTTATCTGAACGATTTTAAGAAAGATATTTATCAGTTAATAATTTTTGATATCACTGGTAAGAAAATTTTAACTGAAAATCTGGCGAACACCGATAAACTTAAAATCAACACCAATCAACTTGAAAAAGGAATCTATTTTATTCAAATTTCAGATGGGATTAATAAAACAGTTCAAAAATTTATAAAACAATAAAGTACTTATGAGTACTTATGAGTTATATTGAATTAATAACAAGTTAGATAGTATAAATACTAAAAAAGCTTATTTTTTAATATGGACAATAAGACTTTAGTAAGCAATTAGAAAGCAGGACAATAAGTTTTGCTATTTGTATTGTTAAACTTTAGCAATTTTACCTAACAGTTCTGAAGGCTTTGTTATTCGTAATCAGATTTGTAAATCAGGAACAAGTATCGGTGCAAATTATCGGGAGGCAAACAGGTCGAGAAGTGAAAAGGATTTTTATAATAAAATTAAAATTAGTGAAAGTGAAGCCAGCGAAACGGTTTATTGGATTCAAATAATAATGGAATTAAATTGGTTGAACCCTGAAATTATTGAACCAATTTTCAAAGAAGCTAAAGAATTGCTTGCAATATTTTCTTCAATAGCAAATAAAATTAAAAGTAAATAATTTTATTTTTTGATATTATTTAACTCATAAATACTTATAAGTACTCATAAGTATTTTAAATAACTCTTAACCAATAAACGCACCATGATTCGTCACATTGTACTCTGGAAACTTAAAAATTCCGAAAATCCGGAAATAAAGGCTTTAAACGCCAAAAAGCTAAAAGATGAGCTTTATGCCCTGAAAAAAGAAATCGTTCAAATAAAACGATTAGAAACAGGCGATAATTTAAATCCTGAAAATGAGTATGATATGGCTTTAACCATAGATTTTGATAATTTTGAAGACCTGATGACCTATCAAAATCACCCGGCGCATAAAAAAGTAGTAGCGTTTTTAAAAACGGCAAGAGATTTGAAAGCCTCCATAGATTATGAAATTTAGATTCATTCAAAATTACAATATTGTAAATTTATAAAAAAATAAAAATATGGGAAAAATATTATTGTTTGCTTTACTGTTTATTGGGATGAATAGTTTTGCACAATCCGACAATTTAAAACTCAATCGAAAAGATGCTATTCGATTGGATAGCATCGGTCAAGAACTTCATAAATCTAAGAACTACAAGGAAGCGATTGAATATTTTAATAAGGCATTGAAAGTAGAACCTGAAAATGGTGAATTTATTTATCACAGAGCATTGTCATTGGCTAATTCACACCATCATAGTACAGATTATTCTGATATTTGTGAAGAATTTAAAAAAGCTATGAAATATGGGGCAGTAGTTTCAAAAGAAGTTCTGTTTTTTTATAAGTGTGATTATAAAAAGTAGAAATATGAATTTCTAACAAAATAGGGAGGTTTAAAGCCTCCCTTTTTTTATCTTTGCAAAAAATATTTTAAATGGAAAGAAAAGTAAGAGTAAGATTTGCTCCGAGTCCTACCGGACCATTGCATATAGGAGGCGTCAGAACCGCATTGTACAATTATTTATTTGCACGTCAAATGGGAGGTAGTATGATTTTACGCATTGAAGATACCGATCAGGGACGTTTTGTGCCGGGAGCTGAAGAATATATTATCGAATCATTGGCTTGGTTAGGTATTCAATTTGATGAAGGCGTGCATGTGGGTGGTCCTTATGCGCCTTACCGTCAGTCGGACCGTAAACCTTTGTACCGTCAGTATGCTGATCAGTTAATTAAGGATGGTTGGGCTTATTATGCTTTTGATACTCCCGAATCTTTAGAAGAGATTCGTAAACAACATGAAGCAGAGAAAAAAGCTTTTCAGTATGATGTGACTTCCAGAAATGGGTTACAAAATTCATTGACTTTGTCTAAAGAAGGAGTTAATCAGTTATTAGAGGAGAATCATCCTTATGTAATCCGTTTTAAAATGCCGGAAGATGAAGATATTGTTATCAATGATCTCATCAGAGGCAGGGTAGTGGTGCATTCAAAATTACTGGACGATAAAGTTTTGTTTAAATCGGACGGCATGCCTACTTACCATCTGGCAAATATAGTAGACGATCATTTGATGGAAATTTCACATGTAATCCGAGGCGAAGAATGGTTGCCATCGGCTCCTTTGCATGTAATGCTTTATAAAGCATTTGGTTGGGAAGCTACGATGCCTGAATTTGCTCATTTACCATTGTTGCTTAAACCAGATGGAAACGGAAAATTAAGCAAAAGAGACGGTGATAGATTAGGATTTCCCGTATTCCCTACCCAATGGCAGGATCCTAAAACCGGGGAAATTTCATCGGGATATCGCGAATCGGGTTATTTTCCTGAAGCGGTGATCAATATTCTTGCTTTTTTAGGATGGAATCCTGGAACAACGCAGGAAATGTTCAGTATGGATGAATTAATTCAGGCATTCTCTTTAGAAAGAATCAGCAAATCTGGTGCAAAATTTGATCTGGAAAAAGCAAAATGGTTCAATCAACAATATTTACGTCAATTAAGTGGTGATGTTTTGGCAAATTTGTTTATGCCTGTTTTATCTGAAAAAGGGATAAAAGTTGAAATTGCTAAACTTGCTATTATTTGCGATTTAGTTAAGGAAAGGCTTAGTTTTGTTAAAGAATTATGGGATCAAACCTCATTCTTTTTCCTGACACCAGAAATGTATGATGAACAAGTAATTAAAAAACGCTGGAAAGAGGATACCTCTTCGCATTTACTTAAAATTGTTCAGATACTGGATACAGTTCAGGTATTTGAAACCATTACAGCTCATGATAAAGTAGTTGCTTACATTCAGGATAATGGCTTAAATATGGGTCAGATTATGAATTGTTTGCGATTGGTAATCGTTGGAGCCGGAACTGGCCCTGATTTGTTTACCATTATCAGTATAATAGGAAAAGATGAATCAATTAAAAGAATAACAAAAGGAATTAACGAAATTAATCTTTAATTGTTATTGTTTTTAAAAATCCCGACAAATACGATACCTTAGGATTTTTGCGTTATATATTGTTAATATAATTTTTATGATAAACAGCTACGAAATTCTAATTTCGAAATTGGATGAATTTATACGGAAGTACTATAAAAATCAGCTGATTAAAGGATTGATCTATGTAATATCCCTATTGGCTTTATTTTTTATTCTGATCAATGCATTGGAATATTTTGGTCATTTTGATAGCTTAACACGAAGTATTTTATTCTTTTCATTTTTAATTTTTTCGGGGATTATCAGTATCAGGTTTTTTATCATCCCTTTATTAAAACTCTATAGAATCGGGAAAATTATATCTTATGAACAAGCAGCAAGTATTATAGGAAAGCATTTCGGTTCTATCCAGGATAAGTTATTAAATACTTTACAACTCAAAAACATTGTTTTGCTTGAAAACGAAAACATTGATTTGGTTGAAGCAAGTATCAATCAGAAAATTGGTGAATTAAAGCCGATTCCTTTTGTGAATGCCATTGATATAAAAGCGAACAGAAAATATCTTAAATACGCTTTAATTCCTTTATTAATTATATTAATTGTACTGTTAGCACGTCCTAAAGCAATAACCGAAACTTCTACAAGAATTCTTAAATACAATACCTATTATGAAACACCCGCTCCTTTTAAATTTGAGATAGAAAATAAAAAACTCGAAGTGCTTCAGCAACAGGATTTCGAGTTGAATGTAAAAGTTACAGGAGATGAAATTCCTGATGAAGTTCAGATAATGGTTGATGGTGTAAAATATAAACTCTTTAAAGAGAATACGGTACATTTTAAATATAGTTTTAAAAATCTGCAGAAGAATATTAAATTTCAGCTAATAGCTGCTGAAATTACATCTAAACCTTATATGTTGAAAGTAATTCCAAAGCCTATTATTTTAAATTTTGATATTCAGTTAAAATATCCTGCCTATACCGGAAAGAAAGATGAAAGTATCGAAAATATCGGAGATATTGTGGTTCCAGATGGTACCAGGGTAGCGTGGAGATTTGTTACACGTGAAACAACCAACCTAAGTTTCTTATTCGGAGACAAAAACATTGCTTTGTCTCAAAATGGGAATAATATTTTCAATTATACTGCAGTTTTACGTAAATCATTTTCGTATGCTGTAAAACCAGAAAACAGCCAGGTAAAAGTGAACGATTCATTGATTTATAATGTAAATGTTATTCCAGATGCCTATCCCATTATTCAGGTGGATGAAATGAAAGATTCCTTGTATGAAAAAAGACTCTATTTCAGAGGACTTATAAAGGACGATTATGGGTTTAGCAGGGTTGTGTTCCATTATCGCAGTTTTAATGCCAGAGATACGTTTAAAACAACTGAGAAAGATATTGATATCTTAATTAATAAGACAATGAACCAGCAAGAGTTTTTTCATTATTTTGATCTGGAAAATCTGATTACTCAATCTGGTGATGAAATTGAATATTATTTTGAAGTTTATGATAACGATGCTGTGAACGGTAATAAGGTTTCACGTTCTCAAAAAATGGGATTTAAGGCACCTTCCACAAAAGAAATAGAAAAGCAGGCAGAAGCTAACAACCAGGAAATTAAAAATGATTTGGAAAAAACCATTCAGGATGCAAAGAAATTACAAAAGCAAATTAAAGATTTAAATCGTAAATTATTAGACAAAAAATCGCTTAACTGGGAAGATAAAAAGCAAGTTAAAGAATTGTTGGACAAACAAAAGCAAATTCAGGAATCTGTGGAGAAAATCAATCAACAGAATAAGGAAAATAGCATCAAAGAGCAACAGTATAAAAAAATAGACGAAGAAATTGCATTGAAACAAAAGGAATTGGAAAAACTTTTTCAGGAAATCATGACTGATGAAATGAAAAAAATGTTTGAGGATCTCCAAAAACTGATGGAAAACATAGACAAAGATAAGGTAGGGGAGATGCTTGATAAAATGAAACTAAATGCAGAAGATATTTCTAAACAATTGGATCGTAATCTGGAAGTTTTCAAACAATTAGAATTTGAAAAGAAGCTTACAGAAAATATCAGTAAACTGGATAAATTGGCAAAAGAACAACAAAAACTTGCAGAAGAAACTGCCAAAGGAGATAAGTCTGCAGAAGAAATGAAGAAAAAGCAGGATGATTTAAACAAGGAATTTGAGGATTTTAAAAAGAACCAAAGCGATCTGGAAAAGAAAAACAAGGAATTAGAAAATCCAAACGAATTTAAACGGGACGAAAACAAAGAAAATGCCATTAGTCAGGAACAAAAAAACAGTTCAGATGCATTGGGTGATAAAAAGAGTGGAAAGGCTTCCAAATCTCAAAAAAATGCAGCTCAACAGATGCAGGAAATGGCTGATAAAATGAAAGAAGATCAACAGGAAATGGAACAGGAGCAAACAGGCGAAGATATTGAAACTATCAGAGCTATTTTAAAGAGTTTGCTGAAAATATCATTCAGGCAAGAAGGTCTGGCCAATCGCTTACAACAAATATCTGTAAAAGACCCCAAATATCAAGATATTATAAATGATCAGGGTAATATTAAGGATGATTTAAAAATGGTGGAAGATTCGTTGTTGGCTTTAAGCAAAAGACAAATAAAAATACAACCTATTGTAAATAAAGAAATCGGAAGCATTAACCACAATGTAGAACTGGCTTTAAATGATTTATTGGCAATGAATACGGTGGGCTATCTGGGTAATTTTCAGAATCAGAATGCAATCACACGGCAACAGTATGTCATGACATCAGTCAATAATCTTGCACTTTTGCTCAATGAATCCATGGAAAACATGAAACAGGAAATGAATTCTAAAAAGAAAGAATGCAAAGGGAATTCTTCTTGTTCCAAACCCGGTTCCGGTAAAAAATCTTCAAAATCAATGAAGTCCATGCGTCAAATGCAGGAAGAGTTGAATAAACAATTAGAGCAATTAAAAAACGGTAAAAAACCAGATGGTAAAAAGCAAGGTCAGGGTCAATCAATGAGCGAACAATTAGCGCGTATGGCTGCACAACAGGAAGCGATCAGACGACAAATACAACAATACTCGGAAGAGCTTAAAAAACAGGGAGAAAAACCTGGTAATGGCATCAATGATTTGATGAATCAAATGGAGAAAACAGAGACTGATCTGGTAAATAAAATGATATCTCAGGAAACATTGAATCGTCAGCAACAAATTTTAACAAGATTATTGGAACACGAAAAAGCTGAACAGAAAAGGGATCAGGAAGAAAAAAGAGAATCAATTGAAGCAAAAGATCAAAAATTTAGTAACCCTAATCTATTTTTACAGTATAAAAGAATAAAATCGAATGAACAGGAGATCTTAAAATCAGTACCTCCTGCTATGAATTCTTTTTACAAAAACAAAGTGAATGAATATTTTTACAACTTCAAGTAAATGAATATATTAAAAGAATTACACATTAATTCAAATCTAAGCGATTTATACCTTGTACAAAAGTTAATAGAAGAAGTTTGTGATGAATTTAACATCAATAATACTTATTTTGGTAATATTTCAGTTGCCTTAACCGAAGCTGTTCAAAATGCCATCATTCATGGCAATAAATCGGTTGCTGAGCAAGAAGTAACTATACTTTTTGCAAATGATGCAACAGCATATACTTTTATTGTAAAAGACAATGGGAATGGATTTGATTATAAAAATTTAGCCGATCCAACTGATATCGAGAACAATTCATTTACCGGTACCGGAATTTTTCTGATTAAGTCTCTGGCAGATAAAGTGGAGTTCAAAAACAATGGAAATTCAATAGAAATTTCATTTTTAAAAAACAGCATTAATTATGCCCTGGCTAATGAAAGAGCGAATAAATTAACCTCTTATCATAGCAATAAAACGAGCAAAGCGCTCAAGAAAGCTGAGTAATATGCCTAAAATTACATTTTTTACTGAAGAAATAAGTTTCAACCTTCCCCGTAAGTTAATCCTTAAAAAATGGATAACCAACGTTATATCTAGTGAAAATAAACAAAAAGGAGATATCAATTTTATTTTTTGCAACGATAGTTTTCTTTCGCAATTAAATCTGCAATATTTAAAACACAATACATTAACCGATATCATTACATTTGATTACTCCCAGGACAATAAAGGGCTTATTTCAGGCGATATATTTATTAGTATTGATAGGGTGAAAGAGAATGCAGCTGAGTTAAAGCTTAGTTTTTCAGAAGAATTACAAAGAGTGATGATACATGGTATTTTACATTTGTTAGGGTATAAAGACAAAACAACTGCTGAAAAAAATCTTATGCGTCAAAAAGAAGATATTTCCTTATCTTTGCAAATCAAATAAAATAATTCCATTTTTATTGTTTGTTTAGTTAAATTGTAATGCATCATTTACAATTTACTTCTGTAATTTTTGGTGTTAAGAATGTTAACTCAAAAAATGGTAAAAGTTTCACGTGAAACATAACAGCAATTCAATAGAATAAATATGAAAAAATCTCAGTTTTCAAATGAGTAAATTGTAATCAATTCATTTGAAAATAGGGGAGAAATTAATGTAATTAAAGAGAATGTTTAAAGAATACGATGTAATAGTAGTAGGAGCGGGACATGCAGGTTCAGAAGCAGCAGCAGCAGCAGCTAATCTGGGTTCAAGTGTGCTTTTGATTACTTCAAATATAGATAATATCGCTCAAATGTCGTGCAATCCTGCAATGGGCGGAGTAGCAAAAGGTCAGATTGTAAGAGAAATTGATGCATTGGGTGGGTATGCAGGCATCGTAACGGATAAAACTATGATTCAATTCCGTATGCTGAACCGTTCAAAAGGTCCGGCTATGTGGAGTCCACGGGCACAGAGTGATAGAATGATGTTTTCTGCTGAATGGAGAAGAATGCTTGAAAATACTATGAATCTGGATTTCTGGCAAGATACGGTGGATGGAATTGAAGTTGAAAACGACAAGGTAATAGGAGTAAAAACTGCTATGGGAATACGGATTCTATCAAAAGCAGTAATTTTAACCAATGGTACTTTTTTAAACGGAATCATACATATTGGCGAAAAACAATTCGGTGGAGGTCGTATCGGAGAACAGGCTGCCGTAGGATTAACCGCTTCGCTTATCAATCTGGGTTTTGATGCTGGTAGAATGAAAACAGGCACCCCGGTTAGAATTGATGGGAGATCTATCGATTTCTCCAAATTAATTGAACAAAAAGGGGATGATGAAGCAGGTAAATTTTCTTTTACAGATACTAAACCACTTACTACCCAAAAAAGTTGTTATCTTGCATATACTTCACTGGAAGTACATGATGTATTGCGGACAGGTTTTGAAAAATCACCCATGTTTGCCGGTAGAATTCAGGGTCGTGGTCCCCGCTATTGTCCATCAATTGAAGATAAAATTGAAAGGTTTTCTGATAAATCAAGACATCAGCTGTTTGTTGAGCCTCAAGGCTGGACTACCAATGAATATTATCTGAATGGTTTTTCGTCGTCTTTACCCGAGCATATTCAATTTGCTGCATTAAAAAAAATACATGGCTTTGAAAATGCAAAAATCATTAAACCCGGTTATGCGATAGAATACGACTATTTCCCGCCTACACAATTGAATTATACCCTGGAAACCAAAAAGATTGAAAATCTATATTTAGCAGGTCAAATTAATGGAACTACCGGATACGAAGAGGCCGGAGCTCAAGGCTTAATGGCCGGTATTAACGCTCATCTAAAAATCCGTAAACAACCGGAATTTGTTTTAAAACGTCATGAAGCTTATATCGGTGTATTGATTGACGATTTAATTACAAAAGGGGTAGATGAACCTTATAGAATGTTTACTTCCCGTGCAGAATATCGCATCCTGCTTCGGCAAGATAATGCTGACTTCAGACTGACACCTCTTTCCTATAAAATAGGACTGGCTTCTCAGGATAGAATGGATAAAGTTATCGCCAAATCAGAAAATTATCAGAAAATTATTGATTTTATAAAATCTCAAAGTGTAGAACCGGGAGAAGTAAATACCTTACTGAGAGATATGGATACCCCTGAAATCAATCAAAAAACTAAAATTATTAACTTATTGGTCCGTCCTCAAATCAAAATAAAGGATTTAATAAAAAATGTTTCTTCTTTAGCTACATTTCTGAAGGATACAACTGTTTATCTCGACGAAACAATAGAAGAGGTCGAAATTTTTATAAAATATGAAAGTTATATCAGTAAAGAGCAGGAAATAGCCGATAAATTAAGTAAATTTGAAGATATTCCTTTGTATGAAAGCTTTGATTATCAAAAATTACAATCGCTTTCCTTCGAAGCAAGGGAGAAATTATCAAAGATGAAGCCTAAAACAATTGGTCAGGCTTCACGTATTTCGGGTATATCACCTTCTGATATTTCTGTACTCATCGTTTATTTGGGTAGATAAATTTTCGTTTCACGTGAAACTTACTTTTTACAATTATATATTTCAGGTGTTTACATGCGTAAACAATCAATCGAAGAAAAACAGAAACTGATTTGATAATTAAAAATAGCCATTATTATTTATAGGATATCAGACTTATGAAAACCACAATTTCAAAAAATAAATTTAGTATTCCATTTGTAGCATTTATTTTTTATCTTTTGTAATTTTACCATTGGTTTTAAAACTCAATATCTTTCGGATTTCACAAAAAATCGATGCTTCAATAAATAATACCGAAATGAAATAAGTAGTAGTCCAATTCACAATCGTTTTTTGAACTATTTGCCTAACGGCAGTCAGGCAACATCTTTCTGATCGGCATTATACCATTTACTATTGAACTAATTTATAAATTATTCTGGTATAAAATTTTCCTGAGCTTTTACCGATTTATTTTGCATAATATTTTATTGTTGTATAAAATTTGTTGCTGTATTTTTAATAAGTGGAAAACATTGGATTTGTTATTGATATTTTAGAGAAAAAGTTTTAATAAAATGCATTTTTTTAAAATTTACTTAATTTCAGGCTTACTGTTGCAATTATCATGCTTTTGCGTATCTTTACCCTAAAATTTTAAAATAATGCGTCTAATGGCTTAAAATCGAATGATACATAAGAGTCGCATTATCAATATAAAACATAAATTTAAGAAAAAATGAATATGATAAAGAATAAAGTACTGCAAAAATTAAGTTTATCGCTATTATTTTTTCTTATGGCTTTTTCTTATGGCTATTTTAAAACTCAACATAATAAAATTGAAAAAATTGCAAAAAAAATTGAATCGGAATTAATATCAAAAGACAAAAAAGCGGATCAGTTTCTTGATGAAATGATTTTAAAAATTAAAACAGAAAAGCAATGGAGTACAATAAGCAAAATTATTCCTGAAAATTTGTATAAGAAATTTGGTCTCCTTTTTTTAATTTATAAAAATGATACGTTGTTGTATTGGTCAGAAAATGCAGTCCCGGTTGATTTTCTGAAACTAAACGAACTGAAACAAAATACCATTCTTAAGCTCCAAAATGGATGGTTTAAGTCCAGATCAGCCATCCTGAATGAATATCAGATTATTTCGCTGATGCTGATAAAGAATGAATACAATTATCAGAATGAGTATTTAGTGAATGAATTTCAGAAGGGTTTTAATTTACCTTCACAAATTTCTATTGGTTTCGAAAAGGCAAATACTCCGGTAAGAGATGTAAACGGCAAATTTTTATTTTCAATACAGTCGACAACCAGTCTGCAATTGGACGACCAATCGGTGTATATATTATTGATATTCTATATTATTGCCTTTATTTTCTTTATTTCTTTTTTGTATGAAATGTATTGTAAGCTCAAGGTATTGGAAAATTATCCGTTTTTAAAATTTGTTTTATTCTTTTTTGACATCTTTCTTTTGAGAGTATTGCTTTTTGTTTTTCGTATGCCATCACTTTTGTACGATTCAAAACTCTTTAGCCCTTATTACTATGCATCTACAGTATATTTACCATCCCTGGGTGATTTATTAATCAATTCGATACTATTATTGTACATTTCCTATCTGTTTTTTACAAAGATAAATCCAGAAACAGTATTTGGCCGATTGAAAAAACAGCAAATCTATATCCTCAGCATTCTTATTTTGTTTACAATTATATTGTTTTTTTATTTTTATGTTGTTTTATTTAAAAGCATTATCATAGATTCGAGTATACCCTTGGTTTTAAATAATATATTGGCTTTTAATTTTGAAAGTATCATTGGATGTGTTATCATTTTTTCGATAAGCCTGGGATTTCTATTGTTTGAAATACACTTATTCAGCATAGCATATAAACGAATAAACGATATAAAATGGTTTATTATCAATATGTTAATAGCATCATTAATTTTTATTCTACTGCCATTCCCGGCTTTTTTAAGAGAAGGATTTTTCTATCCGCTTTGTTTTTTTAGTTTGATGTTTATTTTCTTGTTTTTCGAAAAATTAGATAAGAAACTGACAGTATTTCAGAAAATTGTAGTTTTTGTGTTGTTCTTTTCATTGTTTTCAACCTTTTCTTTTTATAAATACAATGATATCAAAGAAAAAGGGAAACGAAAGCTATTGGTTCAGAAATTAACGGCTGAAAATGATCCTATTGCCGAATATTTATTTAAGGATATTAAACTTAAAATAGCCTCAGATGCTGTTATTGCGAAGCAATTAAAATATTTTTATCCGAAAGATTCCATCGTTAGCTATTTAAAAACAACCTATTTTAAAGCTTATTTAAATAAATATACAGAACAGATCACCATATGTAAGGATTTCGAAAATCTGATTATCAACCCGGATTATGCAAATATTAATTGTGATAAATATTTTTATGATAAAATTACTGCAATCGGAAAACCTACAACGACCGAAAATTTTTATGCACTTGATTATGAAAATGGCAGTAACAGTTACATTGCTTTGTTTCGCTTTTTTGAAAATCACAACGATTCATTGTTGAGAACTTCTTTATATATTGAACTGGATGCTAAATTTGTTGCCAAAGATTTAGGATATCCTGAGCTGCTGATTGATAAAAAAATGAGTATCAATCCCGATTTAAGCAATTATTCATTTGCCAGGTACAACAAGGGTTTATTAGTGAAGCACTATGGCCGGTATTTTTATAAAACAAAATTGTTGGTTCACGATAAAACCAATGAGTTTAGCTTTGAAGACAAAGACGGATACAATCACCTGCATTATCATGTAAATGCAAAGACAGATTTTGTAATTAGTACTCCGAATGTTGGGATCATGGAAATATTGGCTCCGTTTTCCTATATATTTATATTCTTTGCTGTGGCAACCTTGTTATTTGGCTTTATTTCCGGAAGCATAAGATATATTGTTCCGGTCGTTTTTAATTTTAAAACAAGATTACAACTTTCTGTTTTAACCATTATCGTTGTTTCTTTTGTAATTATTGGGATTACAACCCTGATTTATATTTTTTCCTTAAACAATGAAAAAAACGCAGAACTACTGACTGAAAAAACGCATTCGGTTTTAATAGAAATAGAAAACAAACTAGGTAATATTCAGTCATTTACACCTCAAATGTCTTCAGATATTAGTGATTTATTAATGAAACTCTCCAAAGTTTTCTTTACTGATATCAATTTGTTTGACGCAAAAGGAAATCTGCTGGCTTCCTCCCGTTCTCAAATATTTGAAGAAGGTTTGATTTCACGTAAAATGAACCCGGTTGCCTATTATCAGTTAAAAAATGTTGGAGAGACTCAATTTGTTGAAAAAGAAAGTATTGGTAAACATGAGTATTTGTCTGCTTATATGCCTTTTCGCAATAACGAAAACAAACTGATAGCCTATGTTAACCTGCCTTATTTTGCAAAACAAAGCGAATTAAAAAAAGAAATTTCCTCGTTTTTAAAGGCCTACCTTAATATTTATATTTTTTTAATAGCAGTGGCGGTATTTATAGCCTTATTTGTGTCCAATTATATCACCCGTCCTTTGAAACTGATTAAAGAAAAATTAAGCAATTTAAAATTAGGACGTAAAAACGAAAAAATAGAATGGAACAGAAACGATGAAATTGGTAACCTGATTAAAGAATACAACAGCATGGTGGATCAATTAACCAGAAGTGCCGAAATGCTGGCTACATCGGAAAGAGAAGTTGCCTGGCGTGAAATGGCCAAGCAGGTAGCCCATGAAATAAAAAACCCGCTGACGCCCATGAAATTGAGCATACAGCACTTACAAAGAGCCTGGAACGATAAGGTACCCGATTGGGATGAAAGGCTAAAACGCTTCACCAATACCATTGTTGAGCAAATAGACTCCCTTTCTTTAATTGCTTCTGAATTTTCTGATTTTGCCAAGATGCCGCGCTCTGATTTTGAAAAAGTTGAAATTTCGAAAGCTTTGCAAAATACCATTGATTTATTTAAAGACAGTACCGAAAATAAAATTATATTTGATAGCCAGATTCCGGAGAATTCTTATGTATATGCCGATAAAAAACAATTGATAAGGGTGTTTAATAATTTGATCAAAAATGCAGTACAGGCCATTCCTTCTTCAGTAAAAGGGAAAATCAGTATCAGGCTTGAAAAGAAAGCGGATTTTATTGAAATAAAAATTACCGACAATGGGATTGGAATAGGCAAAGAAGAAGAGGCTAAGATATTTTCACCCAATTTTACAACCAAATCAGGAGGTATGGGCTTAGGCCTGGCCATGGTAAAGAGCATTGTTGAAAGTACAGGCGGGAAAATATGGTTTACCTCTGAAGTGGGAAAAGGGACCAGTTTTGTGATCGCATTAAAAGAATATAATGATTAATTTGGGTATGATTTATAATATTGTGTGGTTTGTAAAAATAAAGATTAGTATTACGATTCTATTATTTCATTATAGGCGGGTTCAAATTGCTGAATAAAATCATCACCTATCGTAAATATTTTATTGTCAATTAGTTCAATTTCGTTGCCTTTTCGATGTTTTATTTTATGAATGGAAATAATGCTGCTTTTATTGATTCTGATAAAATCAGGAAAAGGTAAAATTTCAGACATCTTTTTTAGCGAAGCATTATATTTAAAACATTTATTATCGTCTCTGACAATATCCACAGAATTTCCATTTACTTTGCACAATAACACATCATTCAGGTATATTTTTTCTTCTTTCAGAGAACCTTTAACATGTAAAAAACTAATGGGATGTTTTGTTTTTGAGGGGTTCTCGGGTTTGATTTCTTCCAGATTAAATAAAAGCATAACGTTGGAAAGCGTTTTGCATAATCGTTCGGGTCTGATGGGTTTTTTCAAAAAGCCTACTACCTGATTATTAAGATAAGTGTCTTCTGCATAAGCAGGGTAACAGGAAGTAACAATTACTTTTATAGATTTGTCAATAATTTCTAATAAGTCCAGCCCACTCATGCCCGGCATTTCGATATCCAGGAATAGCAGATCAGGTTTCTTTTCTACCAGCATATTTACGGCTTCAAAGGCATTATTGCAGGAGCCGATACATTCCAGGAAATCATAGTTGGCTATAAGAATGCTAAAGCTTTTATGTGCAAGTATATCGTCATCTACTATAATATAAGTCCGTTTTCTTTTCATGAGGCAATACTGTAAAAATAAAAGGCGAAGTTAGGAATATTTTAACAATCAAAAAAATCACAGGTCATATTTACATCACTTTCTGATAATTTATTTTATAAGCTAATTATTTGAAATAAAGTATTTTAATTGAATTTTAACAAACTTAAGTCATATTTAGGTCACAGGCCTGAATGCGAGTGTAAAATATATGCTTTTTGCAGTTATATTTGCAGCGTAAATTATGAAGAATAAAAACATAACAGATAATATAAATCATGTTTTAAGATAAAAAAGCCGCTGCAAAGACCTCCTTTAAAGTTTGCAGCGGCGTATAATCCACTTAAAATTGCCTGAGGAGACATGAATTTAAGTTTATAAAGGAGGATGTTGCAAAATTACATAAATTTTGGAGATTCTATTCCCTTATAATACGAAGGATATTTTGGTTAATTAAAATACTAAAATGCAAATTTTTAAGCGATGGTTCTTACTGTAAAGGCAGTAATTGTTCGACTGCGTTAGTGGAAAAAGTATAAACAATTTACATTTAAATTAAATGAATAAAAAAATAAAATTAATTTTAGCAAGTTTGCTAATAATATCAGGGATAATAT
>CAIUKU010000075.1 GCA_903899825.1 uncultured Bacteroidales bacterium
ATGAACTTTATGAACTTTATAAACTTTACAAACTTTATAAACTGATTAATTTTTATCTTTGCCACCGCAAAAGTACAATTTTTTCACGCTAAATTAATACATATTGACACCTCAATTAATACTTTTTAGTTTTTTAGCCTATACACTGCTTTTATTTGTAATTACCTGGATTACTGCCCGAAAAGCAGATAATCAGGCTTTTTATATCGGGAATAAAACTTCACCCTGGTATGTGGTAGCTTATGGTATGATAGGTGCTTCCTTATCCGGTGTTACCTTTATGTCGGTTCCGGGATGGGTGAAAGATACCCAGTTTACATACATGATGGTAGTGTTTGGTTATTTTGTAGGTTATATCATAATTGCCAATGTATTAATGCCCATGTATTACCGACTCAACCTTACTTCCATCTATACCTATCTGGAACAAAGATTTGGTTTCTGGTCATACAAAACCGGAGCTTTCTTTTTTATTTTGTCAAGGGTGATTGGTGCTTCATTCCGAATGTTTCTGGTGGTAAATGTATTGCAGATTTTTATATTTGATGCCTGGAACATCCCATTTGGATTTACTGTAAGCATGTTTATTTTGCTCATTCTACTGTATACTTTTAAAGGAGGTATAAAAACCATTATTTGGACAGATACGTTGCAAACTACTTTTATGTTGGGTGCATTGGTGTTAACGATCGTTTTTATTTTAAAAGACCTGGATATCGGATTTGGCGATATGGTCCACAGGGTATTACAGGCTGATTACTCAAGGGTAATTGTAACCGACTGGACTGATAAACGCTATTTTATCAAGCAATTTTTTAGTGGTATGTTTATAACCATTGTGATGACTGGCCTGGATCAGGAAATGATGCAAAAAAACCTGAGTTGCCGCAATCTGAAAGATGCCAAAAAGAATATGATCAGTTTTAGCATGGTATTGGTTTTTGTAAATATGCTGTTTCTGTTTTTAGGTGCTATACTGTTAATTTATGCCAATACCAGGGGAATAACAATGCCTGAACGCACAGATGATTTATTTTCAATTATTTCCATTAAATTTTTAGGACCCTTAGCAGGACTGGTTTTTGTATTTGGATTGATTTCTGCAGCCTATCCAAGTGCCGATGGTGCATTGACTTCACTAACTACTTCTTTTTGTATCGATTTTTTAGGATTGGATAAAAACAAAAAATTGAGTGAAAAGCAAAAAACCAATAGCCGTTATTTTGTACATATAGGTTTTGCAATTCTTTTATTAATAGTAATTGTTATTTTCAGAGCCATAAACGACAGGGCTGTTATTGATAAGCTTTTTACAGTAGCCGGTTATACCTATGGACCTTTATTAGGTTTGTATGCATTTGGATTATTTACAAAATTGAAAGTCAGAGACCACTGGGTTCCTGTCATCGCAGTTATTTCACCGATATTGGCATATATTATTAGTGAGAACAGTGTCTTCTTATTCAATGGGTACAAATTTGGATTTGAATTATTAATTGTCAATGGATTAATAACTTACATAGGACTTTGGCTTGCAAGGAAAAAAGATGGAAATCTCAGTTAAAATATAAATTCCTGCAAAAAATAGCTTACTTTTGTAAAATATCAGATTGTTTATAAATAATAATTTTTCAATTAAGTTAAAATATAAACTGTAATCATATATGTTACACATAAAAAAAATATCTTATACTTTAGTTTTAGCTGCAATTTTACTTTTTTCATGTAAAAGTAATTATCAGGTAATTCAGCTTACCAAAGATGCCGTTCCCAATGCACAAAACGGATTTTACTATGCATTACCCAAAACATTTGTTAAAGTGGATTTCATTGTTGATGTACAGGAAAATGTAAAAGGACCTTATTGCGATTTTGCAAAAAAATATTTTGGTCTGAATAATGTAATAAGCCAGAATTCAACGGAATACAAAATTAAAGATATAAAAATTGAAACATTTTCTGAGCCTGATTCTTCACAATATTATTTTGTTGAAACCAATGACAGTAAATTAGGTTTGATCGTCAATAAGCTGGGATTAATAAAAGCTGTCAATCCAACAGGGAATGCTTTTTATTCTTCTCAAAAACAAATAAATACTGATTCAATAGAAATTAATAGTAATGATTATCCTGATTTATTTAAGATGTATGCCAATTCGAGCTTATATGTAAAAACAGATACAGTTTACAAACCGGTAAAGATATTCAATTCAATTTTTCCTGAAAGAACGTTTATAAAATCTGTGTTGGAAAAACCTACGGAACAAAAGGTAAAAGAAATTGCTGATTTGATTGCTAAAATAAAAGACAATCGCTTTAGTTTGTTAATCGGTGATCTGGAAGTGAACGACAAAAAAAGCATTGAATTTATGTATACAGAACTTCAAAACCTCGAGAATGAATACATGAAGCTTTTTACCGGAATTACCTTAAATCATACCTTAACTTATAGTTACACTTATTTGCCTGAAAAAGATACAAATACCAATATTTCAAAAGCCATATTGTGTAAATTTTCTACTGAAAAAGGTATGCTGGACAAATCTGAGCCAGGCGGACAAAATGTCTATATTCAATTAAGCGACAAAAAATTATACAATCCCGTTTATCAGTTTAATAATAAGAAAAAGAAGATACAAAAAGGGAAACAGGGTTTTTACCATCGAATGCCTGCATATGCTGATATAAATATCATTTACAATAACAGCATATTACAAAGTTCAAAGCAATTAATAGCCCAGCTTGGTATTATTATTGCTTTACCAATTAATAATGCATTTCTGCAATTTGATGAAAATACAGGTGCAATCAGACAGATACAGATAAAATAGTTGTAATTTATTTGATTCCTGATTAATCGTTTACTGCCTTTCTGATTTTTACCAATGTTTTCAATAATTCCTCCAGTTGATGCAAAGGAAGCATATTGGCTCCATCGGATTTGGCTATGGCAGGATTTGGATGGGTTTCAACAAATATACCGTCAGCACCACAAGCAATGCCTGCTTTTGCAATAGTAGTAATCATTTCAGGTTGACCGCCCGTAATCCCGCCTGATTGATTGGGTTGTTGCAGTGAATGGGTAATATCAAGAATAACCGGAACATTGTTTTTCTGCATTTCAGGTATACCCCTGTAATCTACAATCAAATCCTGATATCCAAACATAGTCCCTCGTTCGGTAAGCATAATATTATGATTGCCTGCTTCTTTTACTTTATCCACTGCAAATTTCATGGAAGCAGCAGCAAGGAATTGTCCTTTTTTAATATTTACAAATTTTCCTGTTTTTGCTGCTGCAATCAGCAAATCGGTTTGACGGCACAAAAAGGCAGGAATTTGTAAAATATCAACATATTTAGCAGCCAGTACAGCTTCCTCTGCAGTATGAACATCGGTAATTACAGGAATATCATATTTAACTCCAATATCCTTTAATATTTCCAATCCTTTCAGGTCACCAATACCGGTAAATGCATCCATTCTTGAACGGTTTGCTTTACGGTAGGATGCTTTAAAAATAAATGGTAAGTGTAATTTATCCGTTATCTGGAGTATAGTTTCAGCAATTTCATATGCCATCTTCTCATTTTCAATTACACATGGTCCGGCAATCAAAAAGAAATTGTCTGATTTACAATGTTTTATTTTAGGAATAGTCTGAATACTTATGAACATAGGATTTGTGAATTAATTTCTCTGTAAAATTACAATTAGTTTTTAAAATAGGCTTACATTTGGGTACAATTATTCTCATCTTGTTTTTTAATTTAATAAGTTGTAGTTATGGCTATAGTGAAAAAGAAAAAAACTAAACGCAAAAAAGTTAAATATTATAAATTTGAATTAAGGTTGTCGAAACCCGAAAAAGATAAAATTGAATTTTTTTGTACATTAAAAAAAACCACTGCTAACAAATTGATAAAAAGTGCTTTGAGAGAATATTTGAAACGCTATATCAGCAATTATAAACAGCCTGAAGTCATTGAAAAAAACCAAATGAATATTTTTGATATCATTGACAATAGTATTGAAAACACCGAGACTGATTAAATTTTCTTTCTTCTCTGCCTGATTTTTTTTATTTATTATTGCAATTCATTTATTTAAATTTCAATTGAGTTAAATAATAAGTTTTCTTCGAATCAAATTCTTTGCAATTGTTCTTTCAAAAAGATGAAAATAAAACACAAGAATATTTTTTCATTCTTAATATATTTATACCTTAATATGTTGTTATTGTTCATCATAAAGCAACAACGATATTAATATTTTCAAACAAATGTGGATTAAATTTGATTGTTTTTTCAATAAATGGTAACTTTGCAAAAAAAAGACTCATAAATAATAATAAAGCAGTGGATATTTTTGACAAAATAAAAAAGAACTTTGGTCCATTAGGACAATACGCAAAACAGGCGCATGGATATTATATGTTTCCTAAATTAGAGGGTGAAATTTCTACTAGAATGAATTTTCGGGGAAAAGAAAGACTTATCTGGAGTTTAAATAATTACCTGGGTTTGGCCAATATGCCTGAAGTAAGAGAAGCTGATGCACAGGCTGCAAAGGACTGGGGTTTAGCAGCTCCTATGGGTGCACGTATGATGTCAGGACAAACAAGGTATCACGAACAACTGGAAAGAGAATTGGCAGATTTTGTTGGTAAAGAAGCAGCTTATTTATTGAATTTCGGCTATCAGGGCATGGTTTCAATAATTGACACCCTGGTTGACCGCAATGATGTTATTGTTTACGATTCAGAGTCACATGCCTGTATTATTGATGGTATGAGAATGCATATCGGAAAACGTTTTGTATTTCCTCACAACAATATGGAGAGCTGCGAAAAACAATTACAGAGAGCTACAAAAGTTGCACAGCAAACCGGAGGTGGCATTTTGGTAATTACCGAAGGTGTTTTTGGAATGAGTGGAGATATGGGCAATATAAAAGCCATCGTTGAAATGAAACAAAGATACAATTTCCGTTTGCTGGTAGATGATGCACATGGATTTGGAACGATGGGAAAAACAGGTGCTGGAACCGGTGAAGAACAGGGTGTTCAGGATGGTATTGATGTATATTTCGCTACTTTTGCCAAATCAATGGCAGGAATAGGTGCATTTGTAGCCGCTGAAGAAGAAATTGTAAGGTATTTTATGTATAATCTGCGCTCACAGATTTATGCGAAGTCTTTACCAATGCCCATCGTTATCGGTTCTTTAAAAAGACTGGAGATCATCCGCTCCCATCCTGAATTAAAAGATAAATTATGGACCATTGTCCACGCATTACAAAATGGTTTAAAAGTAAGAGGGTTTAATATTGGAAATACCCAATCTCCGGTCACCCCTGTATTTTTATCGGGCAATGTGCCTGAAGCAACACAACTGGCTTTTGATTTGCGTGAAAACTATAATATTTTCTGTTCCATTGTGGCCTATCCGGTCATACCAAAAGGTACTATCATGCTACGATTGATCCCAACTGCAGTTCATACCCTTGATGATGTTCAGTATACCCTTGATGCTTTTGAAAAAATTAAATTTAAATTAGATTCTGGTGAATACGCTGCCGGTGGTATGGTAGATGCTGCAGGAATGTAGTGAGATATTAATTTGAAAATGATTTGATTTGAAAATTTGAAAATGGTTTTGAAGTCAAATTATTAATCTTTTAAAAAAAGGATAAATACATTGTTATCAGTGAAAACTGGTATTTATTACATTCATTATTAAGAATATCATTCCTTGCTTACTTTAATAAATGGCTTAAATTTATCTTTAGAGATATAAATCACTTTTGTATGATATACAGAATTTAAGTAGGTATATAATAAATGAAACAAATTATAGTTAATACAATGAAATTAATACAAAACACCAACACCCAATTATTATAGTTTAGAATTTCTTACAATGTATTTCCTGAAATCCGCTATCCTGAAAAAAAGCATTTTCTTCCTTCTTTTAATTGCCGGTAATCTTCAGGCACAATACATTAAAGAAAACCTGATTCAGAAAGCCGAAGAAGAAATCTTAAAAACCAATTATACAGCTGCGATATTGATATTGAATCAGGCCATTGAGAAAAATCCGGAAATGCATTTGCCTTATTTTCTTCGCGCTATGGCTAAAAAGGAACTGGGAGATCAAATGGGTGCAATGAATGATTTTTCAAGTTGTATTCATCTTCATCCCGGTTTTAGTAAAGCCTATTTCTACCGTTGCATTCAGAAAATTGATTTTAAGGATTTCTACAGTGCATTGACAGATATTAATAAAGCCATCAGCTATAATGTCACCAATTCTGACTATTATGTTGCGAGAGGATATATTTATAATGTGCTGAAAGATACTACCAATGCTATGCATGATTTTAAAACTGCTATTTTTTTAAATGGTGAAAATAGCAATGCTTATCTGAATAAAAGTTTGCTCGAAGCTGATATGAAACAATTCGACCAAGCCCTTGTAAGCATCAATAAATCCATAGCTATTTCACCATTTAATCTGAATGCTTTTATTATCAGAGGTTTTATTGAATTAAACAATAAAGATTCCTTAGGCGCGAAAGATGATTATGAATTTGTCATTAAGAAAGATTCAAACCATGTACTTGCTTTTTATAACCTGGCCTTGTATTATCATAAACAGAAAAACTATGATAAAGCAATGGAAAACTATAACAAAGTAATTACGCTGAATCCTTATCATTCAGAATGCTATTACAATAGAGCTGCTTTATTAGCAGATAAGGAAAAATATGTTGAAGCATTGACTGATTATGATCATGTAATTAAAATCAATCCGTTGAATATCTATGCTTATTACAACCGTGGTATAGTAAAACAGTATTTATCTGATTTCGTGGGAAGTTTAACTGATTTTAGCAAGGTAATAGAATTGTATCCCAAATATCAGAAAGCTTATGTTTTACGTTCAAATATCAATATGCAGCTAAAAAACTATAAAGCTGCCGAAGAGGACAAAAGAATTGCCGCATACCTCCACAAAGCAAACAGTGATAGCCTGATTTCCTATACAGCTGACTCTCTTTATTTGTTGCCTTTACTCGATTTTCGTTCTGAATCTCAGGCAATGGATACTAGCGAGGGACATATTCAATTTAAATCATTCAAAATTATGCAAAAAAATATTTATACCTTACTGCCTGATTATGAAATTCCTTCCAAGAAAAAGTATAACGAACAGATAGACGCATTAAACCATCTTAAAAGCATCAATCTAAAACTAAGAATAGATAATACCGACAGTCGTATCAGCTATGAGAATATTGCTGAAAGTAAAACATTGCTTGATTCTCTTTCTCCTAAAAATAAACTGAATAATGAAGCCAATTGTATGTGGAATACGATATTGTCGGGTTTATTAAAAAATTACAGAGAAGCCCTTGAAACAGCCGGGGAAATTAAGGATAGTTCTCAATATGCCTATTTGTCTTCATTTTTAAAAGGGAATCTATTTATTAAAATGGGTGAACAGCAAGAGAATGTGGAATTCAGTAATCCTTTTGTAGAAAGCAGGCCTCAGGCAGGGATCAACATTAATTATCAGCAGGCTATAGATGAATTTTCGGCAAGTATTGAAAAAAACAAAAGCTTTACGTATGCCTATTTTAACCGGGCTTATGCCAAAACACTGCTGAGTGATATCAGTGGTGCCATTACCGACTACAGCAGTTGTATTTATTTTGACAAGTTCAATGGGGAAGCGTATTATAACAGGGGTTTATTGTATACTTTGCTGGGAGATAACGAAAATGCCTGTCCCGATTTCAGCAAAGCAGGAGAACTGGGAGTTTCTGAAGCTTATAGTCTGTTGTATAAGTATTGTAAGTAAGTTTTAAGTTATAGAGTTTTAAGTTATAAAGTTTTAAGTTTTAAGCTATAAAGTTTTAAGTTTTAAGTGTCAGTTTTAGGCTTAAACTTATCCAGATTCTGTATAGCCATACAACGGCAATTGCCAGTAAGATTCGGGGAACGGTTATCCAGAAAGCGGATACACCTATGGTCATGAATAGCAGTGTATCTTCGAGCAATGAATGGGAAACGGCTACATGATGGTTGAGTAAATCGTTTTCTTCACGGCTGATTTTTCCTTTTTCCAGTTCGTCTATCATAATAGCAGAACCATAAGCCAGACCCAATACATTGGCTACTATCCATAAAAAAGAAGTCCGAAAGGGGAGACCCATAATTTTTAAAACAGGTGCCATTACTTTCGAAATTATTTCGATGATACCCGACTTCTCCAGTATTTTCTGCAATATCATCAATCCCGATACAAAAACGAGCACCTTGATGGAAAGGAAAAACATTTTGATCCCCCATTCTTCTACAACCACCCACAATGTGACTGTATTGCTCTGAATCATCTGATGGGTGATCTGCTTTATGCTTTCGGCTGGCAGCAGGTAATTGAGCATTAGGGCAGCAAGGATGCTGGATGTTAACCTGATGAATACCATTTGTAAGCCTGAAGAACCTGTTTTGTTTTGTATGATGGTTTCTATGATCATATTGTGCGAAATCAGGCACATTAAAGCAACGATGGTGATTTCGCGCATCGAAAGTGAAAGGCTGGCAATGACGGCAATAGCAGAATAAATATTCAGAAAAATACTGGTGAGGAAAACGAAGGCGCATTCGCCTGACAAGCCGAGCAGATGAAACACCGGATTGAGCAGGCCGGCTGCCCAGCCAATAATTCCGTAGTATTGCAATAATGTTACCAGCAGGGATATCGGTATCATCAGGCTCAGCAACCATCTCACCGTTTTAAATGCCGGGGGAAGGGCTGTCCTGAGGATGTCTCTTATCTGATCGCTTATATGCTGCATTTGAATTAGCTTGTATGAGCTGCAAAGATAATGAATTTGGTGATATTGATTTGGTGATTTGGTGATTTGGTGATTTGCTATTGGTTACTGAGCTTTTGCGAAGTCCCGAGCTATAAATTTCTTACGAAGCATGAGTTAGAAATTGTAATTCGGGATTGGTTATTAATTATTAATTATTGGTTATTGGTTATTGGTTATTGGTTATTAGTTATTAGTTGTTGGTTATTAGTGTGTTCTGCTTAGCGTCCCGCTACGCTTATACGGATTGGTAAATCGTGTAGTCTTCCTTTTTCATTATTTCCTTCATGTTCAGCGTATCGTCCCGCTAGGCTTTTAATACATTCCATCAATGCTGTTTTTTAATTAAAATTAAAATCAGCTATGCTACCTTGCTGCTTAAATTGTCCGAACATTAGGGAGTACTTTACAATGTTCAGCATAGCGGGACAACATGTTTATCAGGGGCGCGTCTTTTTAAAGTAAAGGATTTGCAGATTTAAATTTTTGTTTACTTTTGTGTTAAGACAAATTAAAGAACAAAATATCACACAATCTTCTTAACAATAAACAATACAGTAATTTACTTTAAAATAATTAAGATGAAAAAATTTTACTTTTTAATTGCCTTTATGTTTTTAATATCAGTTTCCAAAGCTCAGTTGCCCCAGCCTGCTTTGATAGGTTACTGGCACAACTGGTCAGATGTAAGTGTTCCTTATATACAGTTGGATTCCATTGACAATCGTTATAATGTTATAGAAGTGGCTTTTGCAATACCTGTTTCAGGCACTGATATGAATATGTTGTTTACGCCCTATCAGCAAACCACATCTGAATTTAAAACAAAAGTACAAACACTGCAGTCGCTTGGGAAAAAGGTATTGATAAGCATAGGAGGGGCCAATACCAGTGTAGACCTCACTACATCAGTCAATAAGAATGCATTTGTCAATACAATGACAGATATTATCAATACATACGGATTTGACGGCATTGACATTGATATTGAAAATGGAAGTTCAATATTGGTCAACGGGGGTAGTATAGCTGCACCTACCAGTATTGCCCAGCTTAATTTAATAGATGCAGTAAAACAAATAATGGCAAACTATCGTAACATACATTCTCAAAAGCTATTGCTTAGCATGGCTCCCGAAACAGCTTATGTACAGGGAGGACAGTCTGCATTCGGGAATATATGGGGAGGATACCTGCCTATAATAGATGCATTGAGAGATTCGCTGGATGTATTACAGGTTCAGCTTTACAACAGCGGATCGATGTATGGTATCAACGGTAGTATTTATACGCAGGGCAGTGCCGATTTTATCATTGCCATGACAGAAGCCGTTATTCAAGGATTTAATACATCGGGCGGAATGTTTGCAGGATTGCCTGCCAATAAGGTAGCAGTGGGTTTACCTGCCTGTACATCTGCTGCAGGAGGTGGGTTTGTCGATACTGCTGTGGTTAAAGCCGCAATAAATTATTTAAGAGGCATTGCACCTCAACCTGCTTCGTATACTTTAATAAATGCCAACGGATATCCTACATTAAAAGGCATGATGACCTGGTCAGTCAACTGGGATGCCGTTAGCAGTTGCGGAGGTGAATATTCGTTTGCTGACAATTATCAAAGTATTTTTGGAAGTATTACTTCTGTGTCAGAACTGACTGCATCAGCAGCATTTACAGTTTATCCCAATCCCTGTACTCAAAGTATAACCGTTGAAACACAATCCCTGACAGTTATTGAAATATACGATGCTGCAGCCAGGCTTATCAAAAAAACAAATGCTGCATCACCACAAACTATTATTGATATTTCAAACCTTGCCAAAGGATGCTATTTTATCAAAACATTCACCGCTGGGGTAAGCCAAATTAAAAAACTGATAAAAACGTAAAAAAAATATGTAATAAGCCTATGTTTGACGTATCATTCCTGCTTTGGTGAATAGTGATTTTCTTCTTCAACATAGCGTCCAGCTACGCTTATCCAATCAATACTAGCTGGCATTGTCTAACTTTAGCTGTTAGCTTTCTTTGTCCTGCTTGTAAAACTATTGCTTAATAATTAAAACGTTTTTTGGTGTAATGTTTTTGTTTAGCTTAGAGAGACACTATGCTTGTACCTATAATATGTATTTGGTTTTATGGAAGAAAGTATGAATGGATTGATATAATAATTTCTGAAGTAATAAGTGAATTGTCCATATATTCACCAATGCACATTTTTAATTCTTTCCATAAACTCAAATTATTATATCTTAATAATCTTGGTATTGATTATTTATTATCTTTGTTTTATTATTTATCAAAAAATAAGACTGTAAGCTTTAATAATTTTTCAGTTTTTAATGATAATAAATCCATGAAATGCAAAAGTTAGCAATATTTGTTGTTATTTTGATCATTCAAAGCTTCGCTGTTGTTTACGGACAGTATCTGGCTGCAGGCAACCCTCAGTTAAATATGGCTGAGCCTTCAGTTTTGTCAGACAAGGAGCTTGCTTTTTCATTGACGTATTTTCATGGCTATGCCAACAAATATTTTTATGAAGATCATGTTTTTAATAATTTGAAAACTATTAAATCTGCTTATACAAACTATGCAGTATTTAAATCGGCCTATGGTTTTACCCCAAAACTATCAGCTTCAGTAGAATTGGGTTATTTCTTTAATAAAACTATCAACTATCAGGACTCATCGCAAAACGGACATGGCCTGGGTGATGCTGCTGTTTATATGAGATACAGGCTAATTTACAGTAAAAATGCAAAATTTATCATGTTGCCTTTCGTCGGAATTAAATTACCGATTGGTTTTTTTGATCAAAAAAGCGCAATTCTTAATTTGCCCATCGAAGTTCAGCCGGCTTCAGGAAATTTTAAATATATGACAGGCATTTACATGTCGAAAGTTATCAACGACAAGCTATCTGTTGCCAGTTTGTGTTCTTACGAATACGCCCAGTTGATAGATTCCGAAAATTTTTATTACAAATATGGCGATCAGTGGATGTTGTCCTTTTTGGCGAATTATAAATTTTCTGAACGACTTTCAAGCGACCTTCAATTCAGGTTTGAAACGAAAGACAAGTCGCACCTGGCACTTAGCAAAATAATTGAATCATCAGGCTATAAAATTCTTCTTGTATGTCCTCAAATTACATATGATTTCATTAATAACTGGCAAATTTCCGTTTATACCCAACTACCGCTTTATCGTTATTATAACGGTACCCAATTATCATCGTGTTTTTCAGTCTCTGTGAGAATTTTAAAGAAACTGGATCTAAAGTTTTGATTTTCATAAGGAATAGCTGAAAAACAGTAGTTTAAAATAAAATTGATTCTTTAATCAATTTTAATCTTTTAAACTCACTTAAGTACTGATATTTCTTTTGCTTTTTTAAAAATATTCAAATTCTTAAAAACACTGTGTTTATTGAATTTTAGATAGATAAGATTGTTATTTTTCAAAAATAATGCAATTTTTACTTGTTTTAAGCTTTCATTTGTATTATATTTACTGCATAAAATAATTTATAATAATTACAGGATTATTTTTTATCCTAAGAATAAAAATAATTTTATTCAAGCTCTTAAGTTTAAATAATATTTTGCAAACATCAATATTTAGAAAAAACAGTATGAAGAAAGTTAAAATTTTTTTAGCCTCATCTGCAGAACTGGATCAGGATAAATTGCAGGTAGAATTATTTGTAAGTCGTAAAAACAAAGACTGGCATGATAAGCGAATTTTTTTAGAATTAACTACATGGAAGGATTTCATTAGTTCCATAACTGAAGAAAGAACGCAGAATGAATACAACCAATACATTCAGTGCAGTGATATTTCTATCTTTTTATTTCACACCAAATTAGGCAGGTATACAAAAGAAGAGTTTGACAATGCCCATATGGCTTTTTTATCTAGCAAAGGCTACGTTAAAAAGCCAAGAATATATACTTATTTTAAATCTGATATAGGCGAAAATCCTGAAATTACTGATTTCAGGAATTATATCGATAGTCTTGATCATTTTTATGATACGTATGAAAATATGGATGAGCTTTTTGTGAAGATTAACCGACAGTTAGATAAGCTTGAAAATGAAGGTATCATCATTAAACCGGAAGCAATAGACCTTCCTAAAGTAATTAAATATGCTGTATATTATTTTCTGTTGCCATTATTAGTATTGGGAGGAGCAATTCTATCCTATTATTATTTTCAACCTACTGATATGACAGTAAAAGTTATTGAAATACAATCAATACCGGGTTTAGGTTTTAAACAAGGTGAGGTTACATTATTGTATGGTGATAAAAGCGAAACCAAAGAAATAAAAGATGAAGTAATCTTTAAACAAATCCCATCAAAATATAAGAACGATAAAGTTAAGCTAAGCTTTGATGCCAGTGGTTATATATCATACGACACTCTGGTGAAAACAGGCCAAATTGTTGAACTTGCAATAAATCGAGACAAATCATTGGGAGTAATCTTTGGAACCGTGAAAAATGAAAATATGCAACCATTGAAGGATGTAATAATAAGTGTGAAAGATATTCAGGTTATAACGGACGAAAACGGAAAGTTTAGATTGGAAATCCCTTTCATGAAACAAGCTGAAGAACAAAGATTAACAGCTTATAAATCCGGCTATCAGGCCTGGGATTTTACAGGTGTACCATCACAAACCAATGAATGGAAAATTTTATTGAAAAAATAAAACGATGAGTCATGATACAAAAGTTATTTCTCATTTTATTATCAATTCCTTTTTTGCTTGATGCCCAAACTACAGTAAAAGGAATAATAACCGAACAGAACAGCGGCAACAAGCCTATTGCAGGGGTACAGATAAAAGCATTGGGATCTACCCCTGAGCAGACAGACAATGCCGGTTTGTTCCAACTGGTATTTACTTCCAAAAAACCGGGTGACAGGATTATTGTATCGGAAATATCCAAAAAGGGCTTTGAGATTGTAAACAAGGATGTTGTGAATAATTGGTTGATTCCGGGTAATCCCGGCGACAAGACTAAAATTGTGATGTGCCCCGAAGGACTCATCACCCAAAACACCCTGAAATATTACGATATCTCATTAGCCGGACTTACAAAAGGGTATCAACACAGAATTACGCAGTTGCAGGAAGAAAGAGATAAAGCAAAAATTGATGTAAAAACCTATGGTGAAAAAGCGAAAATACTTTCAGAGCAATTTGAAAACCAACAGAAACAACTTGAAGATCTAGCTGAAAAGTTTGCCCGGGAGAATTTTGATGATTGCTCAGCCATTCACCGGCAGGCATTTGAAGCATTTAAAAGCGGGAATATAGGAGAGGCCATCAGGATTTTGGAAACAGTAAATTCAGAAGCAGAAATTGCCAAAGCAAAAGAGCAAAAAGCCAAGGCTGAAAATATGAAAAAGGAAATGAATGAGATGCTTTCCCAATCGGATAGCGTAATTGAACAAAATATAAAAAAGCTTCTTTTTCAGGCAGATATGTACACATCGGATTATCGTATTGCCGATGCTGAGAGAACCTATATGGCAGCGGTAAATGCAGATACAACAAATTTTGAATCGTTGTATTCTTATGCAATGTTTCTAAAAGAACAGTATAAACACGAAGAAAGCAATAAATGGCACCATTCGGCTATTAGAAATTCCAGGTCAGATATTGAAAGGAATAATGCCCTGAGCAGTCTGGCATTTTTACAAATGCAAATGTATCAGTTTGAGCAAGCTGAAGCCAATTTTAAAGAAGTTCTATCATTCGTAAAAAAAC
>CAIUKU010000076.1 GCA_903899825.1 uncultured Bacteroidales bacterium
GCAGTAATGCTAAGAGCTTTAGCTACTACAGTCAAAGAACCGTCAACATAAGAAATAGTGTAATTGCCTAGTCCTGTGCCTATTGCAGCGCTTGGTACTATAGCATAAGGGGAAACAGTAACGGCTGCTGTTGCTGCTGCACCTGCGCTTGCCAGTGTAACACTTGTAACTGAATCGCTATTTACCAGGCCTTGGGTCGTAAATTCAGTTCCTGCAAATGTAACTGTATCTCCGTATGTTTTGATTCTGTTATCGGCTGTTATTTTAAGGGGAGCCTTTGTAATTGTTAATTTGGCCGGAACAAATGTAATCGTATAGCCGGCAGCAGATAAAGTACCCTGGGAAATTGCATATGGCCCTACATTCTCTCCTGCTGCACGTGTTAGTGAACCGGTAAAAACCACGCCTGCTACAGAGGATGTATAAGTCAATGCAGGATCAGCATCTCCGTAGATTTTAGTCTTGTCAACTGCAGTAACAGTAAGGGCCCTGGTAGTAGCTTTGTCGTTAACAAAGGAAACAGTTTTACTGGTGCAATTGCTGCTTAATGTTTCCTGCTCTGTATAATCATCACAAACATAGTTTCCGGTATCTTCAGTAACTGTCCATATGCCGAAAGGCAGGTCATTGACTGTCACCTCTCCATCGTCGGTCCACCAGATCAAAAATGCTCCGGTTATTGTTATTGAGGCAGTCCTGTCATTCTGTCCCGGAGATGATAGAGTAAATTTAAATTCAGTATTCTGTAAATCTTTAACCTCTATATGCTTTTTAATTGTAATGGATCCGGTAGCCGGAGCATTTGTAAAATTTGCATCAGTGGTAGTATTTTTATAAACTGTTACATCCCTGTCATAATCTGTAGGGTTTGTAGAGTAAAAACCGGGGCCCTGGGATTCAGTAATTGTCCAATTACCTGTTGCTAAATCAGTGACAGTGGTGCTTCCGGTTGTTCCGGAGTTTATTGTAATTGCAGCAGTTCGTGTAGTAATTCCATCAGTAAGCGTAAAGTTAAACGTACCTTTTAAGCCACCGGTGACGGTCTTGTTAATTTTTATGGAACCTTTAGATACTCGATAATTATATACTTTAATATCCCTGATGGCTCCAGCCTGGATGCTTACTGTATCACCATTATTATAGTGTTTACTGGAAGATCCTACAGTAAAATAACCGAATTGATAATTTGAATCAATATTTTTTTCTGTAATTGTGAAACTATGATTAGCGTAGTCACTTCCACAATCTCCAAAATCCAATAATGAATTACCATTATCTTTGATGCCTGCAGTTTTAATAATCCCAGTCCCGTTAGTGTTTCTTACAACATCAATTGTGAAAACTGTGGAATTGTCAGTATAACTGGTGCCGTCAGCATATGCAGCATATTTATAAACCTTTATTTCTACTTGGTCCGGGCTACAATCTGTAAAATTTGTATATGCTAATAAATTACCAATTATATAATCTACTACAGAACTCGGTCCACCTTCAAATTCTACCGAGTTACTTTCTATCATTTCTGTCGTACCGTCATTCTTAATAATCAGTGACCAGGCTTCGACTCTGTACCTGGCACTTCCTATAATTTTATATTTATATATAAAAGTTCCGCTTGTATCAATATTTAATATCGTATCTGTATGCTCAATAGTGCCATCTGGGTTACTATCGCTGATTGCATAAAAAATAATTCTAATATTTTCCCCAGTTTTAAATCCTTTGCCTTCAATAGTTACTTCTTCTCCTGGGACGTAATCCAGCTTGTCAGCATTTATTGAAGGTTCATTAGTGGTCACTTCCTGAACTATGGTTTCTTCAACAATGGTGTCTTCAACTACAGGACTTGTTATTTCGAGTTCTGTTGTTGCAGGCTCTGTGCTTAAAGGTTCAGTTGTCTCTTCAGGTGTCGTTGTCTCCTCCGGGGCTGTAGTTTCTTCAGGTGCTACAGTCTCTTCCGGTGCCGTTGTCTCTTCCGGTGCCGTTGTCTCACTTACAACTGTCTCGCTGCCCTGAGCAATGTCTTCTCCCATTATCATGCCAGCGGGTGTAAGCCAGAATATAAGGGCAGCTATTATCAGAAAAGATAATAGCCTTACACTTAATTTACTTGCTGTTTTTTTCATGTCCTTCCTCATTTCTTACTCCTTTTTAAAATACATTTTTTTTAAAATAAA
>CAIUKU010000077.1 GCA_903899825.1 uncultured Bacteroidales bacterium
AATGAAAAACAGCAGTAAAAAATGGCAATTTGTGCACTTAACTTTAGAGGTACAGTTTACTGCGGAATAGGTGGTCTACTATGCGCGGAATATCCAATAGCAGCAGATTTACTGATTTGAGCTGCTGTAGTTGATTTTGATGCTATGCTTTCGTTTACATAAATAGGCTCGGAATAGGTATAACTTTCATCGTAATGCATACGGATGGCTCTGGCTAAGGAAGCAGGCAAATCCTCATCAGTTTCGCTCAATTCATTAACTATATTCTGGTCAATCCCTCCCCAGTCTGTTTCTCCTGAATACAACTGTATGATAATTGGAACAATATCTCTCATTTTATTATATTTGCTAATTTCCAAATCATTTTCGGGCAAAGAAGATTCCATATTTACTAAAATGGTATTGGCAGCTGTAAATTCATTATTGGCTATTTTGGCAAAAACCAATTCATACCGGCTGTCAATATCGCTTTCGAAAGAAATAAGCAGTTGCAAATTTTGCATAGCATTGGCAGATGTATCAGCCAGATAATATTGCTTCAGCAAATCCAGATAGATTTTGCGTTCAGCAGCATAATAAGATACTTCGGCTTCCAATTCTTCACGTTGCGAAATTACTTCCAGCCCCATTTCCAGTTCATGTAACCACTCTTCGGGGAAGGGATTGTTGCGGGCATATAAAGCTTCCATTACCTTTTCGGAACGAACTGCCTGCGGATTTGCTAATAAAATGATTTTAAGCATCAACGGTGGCAAACCGTCTTCATTTTGTATGGCTGCAATTAGAACTTCATCGGATAAATAGGGTGACAATCCAATAAGTTCATTGTATAACGTATAGGCTTCCCAGGGATAGGCCAGTTCGGTAGTTTGAACCAATTCAGGGGTATTACCTCCATCTACCCATATCTGCAGTATCAGTTTAGCTGAATTATAGTAAAGCGTGTTTTGCCCAAAATCCTGCAATAAAGACTCATGGCTGCGAGGTGGTAAATTGCCTGCAACCGCAGCAAAAGTCGGGCAGGAAAGTGCTTTGTTAAAAAATGCAAGCGGTACTTCTTTTTTAAGTATTTTAGATGGAGTACTACAATATTGGGGAACCCATAAATTATTGAGATTGCCATTAGCATTATGATAAAAATATGTAATAGGCTGTCCCATATCATTGTCGAAATCAGGAGTTCCTGTAGTAATAATTTTAGAAAAACGATTACCTGCTGGTCTTTTGTCCTTATCAGGAGCATTTTGATCAATTACATTAGCTCCCTGATATATAGAAATGCCACTTTGAGAATGAACTACCGCTATATCCTGTTTATTATAGATATAATCGTTGCATTTGATTTTTAAACCTGTATCATAATTTGTACCCTTATTATCATTTTGAGCCAATGTAGCTGCATATCTGATATTTTTAAAAGTATTATTGTAAATGGTATTTAAAGCACTGCCAGAGTTATTAATAATCAAACCTACTGAAGCCCAGCGTGCATTATCGGTTTTGTCGAACAAATTGGCTTCTACGGTATAATCACTGCAATTCATTAAATATAAGCCATAAGCAACATCATAAGAAACCATGTTATATGGCTGCAATGGTATATTTGGCGACTTAAAGGTATTTAATGTAAAAGATGCATTATTTATATTCATGGCAAATATCCCCCAATAATTATTGTCAAAGTTAGTATTTTTTACAGTAAAATTCTTAAATACATTATCAGAAGTTGCATAAATACCATAATCAAGGTTAATAAATTCGGATTTTGCACTATATTCAGGTGGACATGGAGTACCTTGTGTAGTTATTTTTGGATCATTACATTTATCAGCAACTGTAAAAACAGAACTATAACTTAAAATTCCTTTACCTTGCGTATCGTAATTATTATTTACCCCAACCGGCACTTTATTTTCAAACGTGCATCTGTAGAAATAGTACTACCAATGAATGGGGTGTTCGTCACCGTTGCGTAAATGATTCAAAAAAATAAAAAAAGCCAAATTGTAAAAATTTGGCTTTTTCATTTTTAGTTAAGCTATATTAGTTATTATCATACAATGATAATTTTTATATTTTATAAACTTTATAACTTATAAACGTCCGCTTACTGCATCCCAATCCACTACATTCCAGAAAGCTGAAATATAATCAGGTCTTTTGTTTTGTTGATCGATATAATAGGCATGTTCCCAAACATCGCAGGTAAGTAAAGGAGTGAGTCCGTTTCTTAATGGATTACCGGCATTGCTTTCCTGTACAATAGCCAATGAACCATCATTGTTTTTTACCAGCCAGGCCCAACCTGAACCAAATAAAGTAGCAGCTGCCGTTGAAAATTTTTGTTTAAATTCTTCAAAACTACCAAATGATTGATTGATAGCATCAGCTAATTTTCCTGTAGGAAGACCGCCACCATTTGGTTTAAGACAATTCCAGTAGAAAGTATGGTTCCATATTTGTGCACCATTGTTAAAGATTCCGCCTGATGCTTTTTTAACGATTTCTTCTAAACTTGCATTCTCAAATTCAGTACCGGGTACCAGGTTATTTAAGTTATTTACATAAGCTTGATGATGTTTACCATAATGAAATTCAATGGTTTGTTTTGAAATAAATGGTTCTAAACCATCCATTGCATACGGTAATTTAGGTAATTCGAAAGCCATGATTTTATTTTTTTTAAAGGTTTTATAATTATTTGTGCTAAGTAAACAAAGCGGGAAAAAATAAGTTCAATTCAATTTTTATTTCTTGGCTGTAGTTTAAAATAGCTTTGTAAAAATTATTAAATAATGTTGGCTAAAGCCATGTTGATATTCATTCTTTTTACCACGACCTAAAGGACGTGGCTATTGATTAGTCCCGACTTTTAAGTCGGGTTTGTATAATTTATTGATAAAATGGGCTTTAGCCCTAAATATAAAAATTATTTTAAAATTTAAATCCATAATTTGCAAAAGTTTTATATTCAATATGTTATGTTAAATATAGATTACAATGCTATTTTAAACTACAACCTATTTCTTTAATTGCCCAACAGCTTTTATAAAAGCATTGTCTGTCTGCAGATAGATTGGATAAAATCCTTTGTCGTCGAAAATATTTCTTCCAATAAATGCTTTGAGTAATATCTTTATTTTCACAACTGAAGCGTCAAATCCTTTCATGTTTTTTGACACTCCTTTTTTGTTTGCGTATTCAATAAAGTCATTTAACATCAGATTGCTGACAGTAAACCTGTTTATATAATCATCCGTAGTTTTGTATTGAACAAATGAATTTCTGTACTTATCAGTATAATCAAAAGCAAACTGATAAATCAAACCTTTGTTAATTAATTGATTGTAATACTCTATGTTTTTGTCCATGTGTAAAGGGATATATATATCCGGCATGATACCTCCACCGCCATATACTATTTTGCCTTTGGGTGTTGTATATTTTAATGAATCAGCAAACTTGGTACTGTCTGCATTTTCAAATTCTCCATTCAAATATCTCTGGTTGAGGTCTTTCATATATTCTTCAGTACCGTTGTTGTATGATTTTTGTATGCATCTTCCGGTAGGAGTATGATATCTGGCAACGGTAAGCCGGACGGCTGAGCCATCCGACAAATTGAATTGTTCCTGCACCAATCCTTTACCAAATGAACGTCTTCCAATAATTAAACCCCTGTCATTATCCTGTATCGCTCCTGCTATAATTTCGCTGGCCGAAGCCGACCATTCATCAATGAGAACTACCAAAGCTTCTTTTTCAGCAATACCTTTATTAGTAGCATAAGCATATTGTTTGGGTCTGTTTTTCCCTTCTGTGTATACAATAAGTTTTCCATCTGTCAGAAATTGATCCGCCACATCAATAGCTGACTGTAAAAAACCACCTCCGTTACCCCTTAAATCAAGAATTAATTTTTGCATACCTTGCTGATTAAGTTGTTTTAATGCATTTGAAAACTCTCGGGTGGTAGTAGCTGAAAATTTGCTGAGTTTGATATAGCCTGTTTGCTTATCAACCATATATGATATATCAATGCTATAGGTTGGAATTACATCTCTAACAATACTAAAATCAATTAAATGTTTTACCTCTCTTCTGAAAACACTTATTTTAACGGTAGAGCCCTTTTTGCCTTTCAGATTTTTCAGAACATCTGTATCTTTAATACCTATGCCTGCAACATTTTTCCCATCTACCTTCACAATTCTGTCGCCTGCTTTTACGCCAATTTTTTCAGATGGCCCTCCTGAAACAGTATTGACGACCATAATTGTATCGTTCTGAATTCGAAACTGCACACCAATTCCTTCAAAATTCCCCATCAATGGGTCGTTTACCTCGTTGAACTCTTCCAGTGGAATATAAGCCGAATGAGGATCCAAACCCTGAAGCATCCCATTGATGGCCTTTTCCTCTAATTTATCTTTAGAGACTGTATCCACATAATCCTGTAATGCAAAATTGATAACATCATTTATTTTGTCGTATCTCTGATTTTTGACAGAGAATAAATTTTTTTTCTGCAAAGTTCCCGACAGAAAAATTCCCAGTATAATTCCAATTATCAATACAAAAGAAAATATTATGGGCAAATATTTATTGTTGGATGTTGATTTTTCGGTCATATTGAGTGTATATAAAGTGATTGTTAAATACATTGATAATAAAATTCACTGATTTTCTATGAATTACGTAAATAGTTTTCGCAAAAGTACAAAAAAAGCTTTGTTCTGATTTTGTAAATTTTCTTAATTAAAGCAAATTTTTCATAATGTCTAAAAATAAAACCTTAAGGTTTCATTCTGCATTTTTTCAACCTTAGCAAAAAATTTTACGTTTAAACAACCCTTATTATGCCTATATAATCAGGAAAATAAATTTTCAGGAAACACATTTAATTAAAAGTGGAGTTCAAAAATAGTATTATGAGAAATTTTTGAATAATTGATTAAAACTATCAAAATAAAAAATGTTTCAGCTATTTTACTTTAGACAATAAAAAAACCCTTGCAACTATTTAAGATACAAGGGTTCATCCTCATTTGAAAAGTACCCGGAGCCGGGATCGAACCGGCACGAGTGTAACCTCATCGGTTTTTGAGACCGACGCGTCTACCAATTCCGCCATCTGGGCATTTATAAGAACTTTTTTAAGGACTGCAAAATTAATACATTTTTATGAAACATCAACAAAAAACTTTAATATTTTTATTTTGTAGATTTTAGCAGATTTTTTCAAATAAAATAGTTAATTTTGCCACCCAAAGTAAAAAACAGCAGCATGTCAAATCTTGTTAATATTTTTTCAGGAAGAGCGACCCGTTATTTAGCGGAAAAAATTGCCGAATACTATGGCAAAGAGCTAGGTAAATCGATAGTTGTAGAATTTTCGGATGGTGAATTTCAACCTTCGTTTGAGCAGAATATCAGGGGGAATGATGTATTTATCATACAATCTACATTTGCTCCCTCAGAAAATTTATTTGAATTATTAATGATGATTGATGCAGCCAAAAGAGCTTCGGCCCGCCGCATCATTGCAGTAATCCCTTACTTTGGTTTTGCCCGTCAGGATAGAAAAGACAAACCAAGGGTTTCTATTGCAGCTAAGCTGGTGGCCAATCTTTTAACCGCTGCCGGTGTACAGAGAGTGATTACCATGGATTTACATGCTGACCAGATACAGGGATTCTTTGATGTACCTGTCGACCATTTGTATGGTTCGTCTGTCTTCATTCCATATGTTAAAAGTCTGAATTTACCGAATCTTACGTTTGCTTCACCTGATACCGGTGGAACCCGCAGAGCAGGAATGTATGCCAAGACCATGGGAACCGGTTTTGTTATTTGCTACAAGCAAAGAAACAAACCCAATGAAGTCGGGAAAATGGAATTAATAGGTGATGTTAAAGATAAAAATGTAATCTTACTTGATGATATTATCGATACCGGAAACACCATTATAAAAGCAGCTTATCTGATGATGGAAAACGGTGCTGCCAGTGTCAGAGCTGTCATTACACATCCATTGTTGACAGGTAAAGCATACGAAATGATTGAGAATTCTCCATTTACTGAAGTAGTGGTGAGTGATACCATTCCATTGCGTCATCAAAGCAGCAAAATTCATGTGATTACGGTTGCAAAACTAATTTCTGATGTAATCCGAAGGGTGGAAAACAATGAATCCATTTCAAATTTATACAATACTTTCGATTTAAAATAATTCGCCTTTACAATTAATAATAATCAGAGAAATAAACGAATAAGGCGTAACGTTAAATTCTCACAAATAAATAAATTAAAATGAAAATAGTATCTATGAGCGGTTCTCTTAGAGAGAACGTAGGGAAAAAAGATGCAAAAATGAACAGAAAAAACGGTAAAGTGCCATGTGTTCTTTATGGTGGTAAAGATCAGATTCATTTTTTAGCAAATGAAAAAGATTTTAAAGACATCATTTTTACACCTGAAGTATGTTTTATTGATTTAGCTATCGATGGAAAACAATACAAAGCAACTTTACAGGATGTTCAATATCACCCTGTAAGTGATAACATATTACATGTTGATTTTCTTCAGATTATTGATGACAAACCAATTATCATGAGTGTTCCTATTAAAGTGATCGGAACTTCTCCCGGCGTTTTAAGAGGCGGAAAATTAGTTGTTAAAATGAGAAAATTAAAAGTGAAAGGTTTAGCAAGTGTGTTGCCTGATGATATTAAAATAGACATTTCTCCTTTAGATATCGAAGATTATGTAAAGGTTAACAATCTTAAAGTTGATGGTGTTGAATTTTTAAATGTTCCTACTTCTATCGTTGTAATGATTAAAGCTACACGTGGTGTTGAAGATCCTGCAGCTGCTGAAGCAGATGCAAAAAAATAATACATCTTACCAATTATAATTGAAAAGGGATAAAGTTTTTAAAGACTTTATCCCTTTTTGTTTTGCATAATCCTAGCTCTAACTGATACTTTTCTGTTTTTGGTATTATTTATTTTTGATATGTGCTGATGAATTCAATTCATAAATGCAAGTTTTTGTTTAGACAGTTTTAGTATTAAAAAATGTTATTTCATTGGCCTATTATTTTAATGTATTGCAACTACTGAATTTATTGATTAGTAATATTTTCTAGAGAATTTCCTTTAGTAATTACTGTCTGCTGTTAGCAATCTTTTTTTACTTCCGTCTTCTGTCTTCTGTCTTCAGACTTCAGACTTCCGACTTCCGACTTCTGTCTTCCGACTATATTCTCTACATTATAACCATCCTCCGCTGTCTCGCTTTAAAAGAGAAGAATGCTTCATGTGATTTGTCATCCTATCTTTTTGAACTAAACTTTAAATTATTTTGGCGATATTTTTAGTAACTTTTTAGAATTTGACCTCGTCTAATAATAAAAATTATTAAACATATTTAAAATGAAAAAAATTACTTTTTTTATCGTAGTGCTCGCATTAAGCAGTATATTCTGTGTTGGACAGAACCTGAGTGTTAAGCCTTCTTCTGTCGAGTCAGCTAAAGCTGATGAAGCACAAAATCTTGATGAATACCTGAACAAGAATATGTCTTCAAACGCAAAACTTTGTATTTGGTCTGATAACTTCTCCAATCCTTCAAAATGGACTATTTGTAAAACACCCGGGACTATTGGTAATTGGGCTGTTATTTCAGATACTGCTGCAGCTTCTTCTGCATGGAAAAACTTTTGGGGTCCCGATAATATGAATTCTCCCACCGCAAATCAGGGAGTAGCTTATTTTGATGGGATTTATCAGTTTGTGAATAACATTACCGGAGCAGAGAACAGTATGATCACAACCTCTAATTTTATTGACTTAAGCACACAGAGTGCCGTTTCCATTAAATTCTATCAGTGGTATTATTCGTTTAACAGTGATTCTACATTAATTGAAATAAGCAACGATAGTATTATCTGGCATTCAATCATGGCAAATCCTGACGTAACTGCTAATGGAAATGCCAATCAATGGAGGTACGGATGGAAGGAATTTAATATTTCTCAATGGGCAGCCAATCAACCAAAAGTATGGATAAGGTTTAGGTTCTGTGCTTCTGAATTAGCCGGCAATCCTCCATCATCAGCTTTTGGAGGCGGATATGGATGGATGATAGATGATGTTTCCCTTTTTCGACCGGCCAATCATCTGATGCATATAAATAAGGTTACCTTATATGATGCGTATATGCAAATTCCCCGGGGATTAGGAAGGCCTATGTATTATGCAGCCGATATTTGTAATTTAGGCGCTTTGGCTCAAACACATTTAAAATTACATGGTGTTGAATTAACTACGAATGTTGAGTCTGTGAGTAATGATACTACACTATTACCTGGTGCAAATTTAAATAGATGGGCTACTAATGATTATTTTTTTACGCCTCCTTCAACACAGGGTATCTATAAAGTTGCTGCCTATTTAAGCAGTGATTCTATTTCGTATTTACTGGCACAGGATACTTTTGATATTAAAGTAGTTTGTGATACCTGTAAATATTCAAGAGATAACAATACCTATACAGGTTCAAGATGGGCCGGCACAACAGGGAGTTTAAGCAATAGTTATACAGCTGCCAACAGATTCCTGGTTAATCAGGATAGAATGGCCTATGGAGTGAATTGTGTGGTGAATCTGGCTACAAAAGTAAACTCTAAAATAAAAGCAGTATTGTATAAATACAACAGTGCGTCTGCATCAAGGATTATTGTTGCACAATCCGCTAATTACTATATTACAGCAGCTGATATTCCTGCAACAGCTCCATTATTGAATCCACCTTCCATTTCACTTCCTTTTACAAGCGGATATTTACTGCAGAAAGATTCTATCTATTATATCGGGGTGCTGACTTATGGAGGAACGGATACTGTTAAAATTGCTACCGATAATACAGGTATTCCTCAGTATGATCAGACATCTCAATACAATGCATTAAATGCTTCCGGTATTCCTACCTGGTTTATCTGGGGCGTTGGAAATGTTCCTGCAATGATGATCCGTACCGTATTTAACCAAAATGAACACTGGTCTACAGGAATTCATGAAATTAATATGAGACAATACTTACTCACATGCATACCAAATCCTGCAAGTAATAAGACTCAAATCTCCTATGAATTGAAAGACAATGAAAAAACGACCATACTGATCACTGATATTTTAGGCAGAACTATCAAAAAAATCAACCAGGGTATACAAACAAAAGGAAATTATACAGTTGATGTAGATTTATCAAACTTTAAAAGTGGTACATATTTCTGTTCATTTATAACAGATCATGTTCAACTATGCGAAAAATTAATCGTTGTGAAGAGATAATAATTCAGTAGGTGTTTTTTATAAAAAAGGCTGGCATTAAAAATACCAGCCTCTTTTAGTAAT
>CAIUKU010000078.1 GCA_903899825.1 uncultured Bacteroidales bacterium
ACTGAATTTAAATTAGAAATAATTTAGGGAGGTGGGACTCCCTTTCAGTATCTTATACGTATATTTGCAGATAACTATTCCGCTTTTGCGGAATTTAGTACAACAGCACCTTGCTTCAAGCGGGGTTTAACAGCAAAGTGAAATGAACAACAAGTAATAAACAAAGCAGCAAACTGACAGGAACGGAACTACCCACTCCCCGCCTGAAAGCAAGCTGTGGAACGTTAAAAAAACTTTGAGTAATTAAAATTCATATATTTGTAAAAAATATTTAACTAAAGGTAAGGTTAGCCAACTCATATTATTTGTATAACCATAGCTTTGGTTGGGTTATAAACGAGTTAGCGTGCATTGTAAAAAAAGACAGAACCGAACATATTTACAATAAGAATGAAGCGAATAATTGAAAACATATTCATAAGAAACAATATATACTCAAGTCCAGAGATTATTAAATGGTGGCTTAATGGACTTGGATTTTTGAATTTATTCTTTTTTCTGTATGTAGTATTCCATTTGACAATCATTCTTTTTGTATTCAATAATGGTTTTGTTTTTTTTCTACTACCAATAATTTTTGCAATTGGAATAATTGTCAATATTCTTTATCTGTCAGGACTATTGACAGAAATAATAATTTCAAAAGCATTTAAACTAAAGGTTGATTTTGATAAAATAAGTCCAATAATGAAGGAATGGTTAATAATCATTTCGATTTTTTTTGTTATTTTATGTTCTGCATTTAACATAATTAATCAATGATTTAAAATTTAAATTCGAATAAAAACAACGACAACAAATAATGATAATTATAGACGACATAATCAAAAAAATTAATGCTGACTTTGGAGAAAATGCAAATAAGGCAACGACAATGTTAATTGACTCAATCACCAAAGTTGACTATCTGAAAACGGACAGAGTAATTAGATGTATAATATTTCTAGCTAAGGGTAACTTGACTGACTTGAAAGAATACATTGAAGCAGCAACTTTTGACACAAGAGATGTAATGCTTTGGGCAGAATACGATGGGTTGAAGGCAAATGAACACCCAAAACGAGTGCGAGACTTTAATAAACCTTTTGACGAATGTTCAAATGACGTTAAAGAATAGATAATGAATTTAATCCAAGAATATAGTTGGACAATTACAAAAATAAATAGAACAACGACACGCTAACAGCACCTTGCTTCAAGCGGGGTTTAGCAACAAAGTGAAATAAACAACAAGTAATAAACAAAGCAGTGGGCTGAAAGGAAAGGAACTTTACAATCCCCGCCTGAAAGCAAGCTGCGGAACGTTAAATAACCTCAAAAAAAGCCCTATAAAGGGCTTTTTTGTTAACCAAAATTAGGATAACTATGTTTCATTCTTTCTCCTGAAGTATTCCGGAACTTTGACAGATATTTTTCTGTTTGGTCCAAAGAATGGTGTCTTAGATGAAACTGAATATCCCTTGAATTAAATCCTGCATCAATTAATCTTCCGGCCACATTATGTTTAAGATCATAAATATGTCGCTCTTTAATCTCATACTTATTCGCAAACTTTCGCCAACGTCCTGCTATTCTGGTTGGAAAATTCAATTTAGGTCCGGGTAATAGATTTTTAGAAAATAAATAGTAATCCTCCGGATAATCCCAATTTTCTTCTTTTAATATTAATTGTAATTGATCAACCAATTCAATTATTTGTTGTTTTTTATTTTTTGAATTAGCGGACATACTGCAGATTTTCTGCCTTTCAAGATCTATATCTGCAAATCTTAATTTAATGATCTCTGCGGGCCTTAAAGCGGCATAATAGATAAACATTGCAGCAAGCCACAATCTTTTATCATATTCCTTTAAATGCTTCTGAATAATCTCCCATTCCTTACTCGAAAATGCAACAATCTTTCCTTCATCTTCTCTTAATGTTTGGCATTTAAAGAAAGGATTTTTTACTAACAATTCTCTATATTCAAAAAAGTTGAATATCGTTTTATAGGCTCTTAAATAATTGTTGTATGTACAGTTATTTATAGTTGAACTCGTTAAAATATAATCCATTAATTTTTGAGCATGGTGAAAGCTGAATTGAGATACCGGAAGATTGAGCAAATTTTCTTTTTTCAGCCATTTATTAAAATGATTGATAAAAGAAGAATAAGCAGAAATACTCCTTTTCCTTAATGTACGTGCTTTAACACTCTTAAATAAGTCTATTGCTCTGGTACACGTCATTAAATTAGGATTTTCAGCCTCAAAAGGATTCCAACCCCGCAATAGCTTTTGATCGTATTCTGCTTTAATTTCGTGAAATTTTTTATACCTTGCTGTTTTGGTTAACAACTGGTTTGATATAAAAATTCTAAAACGCTGTAATCTATTGGTTTCAGGGTTTATATAAGAATAAAATGCAAACCAGCGTTTATTGATATCGCTATCTGCATCATTCAGTTTTGTTAGTTTAAAATATTCCATTTTTTTGTAATTGACCCCCATCAACACAAAATGAAATCTTTGTCGCAATGTCGCAAAATGCGACAAAAAACTTTCCTAACAATTTGATATTCAGTCTTTTGCCGCGTTTTTGTAGCGAGAACGAGAGTTGAACTCGTGACCTCCGGGTTATGAATCCGACGCTCTAACCATCTGAGCTACCTCGCCATTTTTAACGGACTGCAAAATTATAAAAATATTTAATTTTGGCGCTATTTTTTTTAAAAAAAAAGTAATATTAATCTATAATTCTTTATCAACTTTAATTTTCAATCGTTTACCATTGTTGACCTTTACAATAAGCTTATCAATCTGAGATAGAAAAACACCAATAATTACAATTGATATTCCTATTAATTTGGCTATCGTAAATTTTTCATCCAATAAAAAATATGAAAAAATAGCAGTAATTATGGGAATTAAATTTGTAAAAATGTTGGCTCTACTAACTCCTAACTTGCTCACAACATGAATATAGCATATAAATGCCAATGAAGAAGCAAATATTGCCAGTTGAAAAAGTGATGCTATTGCATTAAAAGATGGCCTTATTGTTATAAACTCTTTAATGTCAAAAATAAGGAATAAGGGCAAAAAGTAAAATACACCAATTATATTTTGAAATGTAATGATAGTAGGTGAATTATATATAACTGCTAATTTTTTAATTGTTACAGCATATCCAATGGTTGAAAAAACGGCTAAAAATAGCAACATTATTCCTTTAGGAGAGGCTGTGAAATTGAAATTATGGTCGAAAATCATAATTATGATACCTAAAAAAGAAATAATAATACCCAAAATATTAAAAATTGTCAGTTTTTCTTTCAGTAAAAAATAGGCAAAAATAGGGGTTATTACAGGAATTGTAGCAATAATTACTGAAGCAACTGTTGAAGATACTTCTCTTAATCCGAAATTTTCTCCAAGAAAATACAATAAGGGTTCGAACATTGCTGATATAAAGAATAATGCGTAATGTTTTCTTTGTACACTTTCAAGTTTTTTGGTAAGCTTGAGGACAACAAAGAGTACGATAGAAGAAATAATCAGCCTTAAGAATATGGTTGTAATAGGTGCATAATATTCCAACACTATTTTTGTCCAAACAAACGACATCCCCCAAAAAAGCATAGATAAAACCGCAAGGGTAAAAATAAAGTATTTTTTATCTGTTTTCAAACAAATTTAAATTTGATACCTAAATAAATGATAATTTTGTAATTTGCTGCAAAAATAGGGAAAAATGCAATGCAGCCTTGTTAAAATACTTATAAAGCTTAATTTATGACCCGTATTGGATTGCTTTCTGACACTCATGCTTTTCTTCATCCAAAAATTTATGATTTCTTTAGGGATTGCCATCAAATATGGCATGCCGGAGATATTGGCAGCATATCTCTGGCTGAGCAACTCAATGCTTTTAAACCACTTACGGCTGTATATGGCAATATTGACGACCATTTGCTCCGTCTTTCTTATCCGGAAACACAGTTGTTTTATTGTGAAGAAGTAAAAGTCATGATGACTCATATTGGAGGTTACCCTGGTAAGTATACTTATACTGCTAAAGAAATTATTAAAAATGAAAAGCCTGATTTATTTATAACAGGGCATTCTCATATCTTAAAAGTAATGTATGATCAAAAAAATCAGTTACTTCATATTAATCCGGGAGCTGCTGGTAAATCAGGATTTCATCAGATAATTACACTCATTCGGTTTCAAATTGATGGTAAAAATATTAAAGACCTGGAAATTATAGAGTTAAATAAATAAGTATAAAAAGATTTAGCTGCTTTTTTTTGTTTTTTTATAAGTAAGCTTAAATAATACGAAACATTTATTAGCAAACTGATGTTATATGATTCATAAAATAGATTTTCATAGAAAGATTAAAATAGAATGAATACTCCGATTCCAATAGAAATGTTTTATACTTTTGTATGTCCCAATTGTAAAACATTAAAGCACATGCTGAATGATGTACTACCTGAATTCGGAACAAAATTTGAATTGAAGACAACCCTGGCCAGTGCACCAATTGGTATGATCAGAACTATGAAAATGGGTATTCATACAGTTCCTACTTTATTAATAAATAACGAAATTGTATTCAGAAGCGTACCTTCAAAAGAAGAATTAATCAATAAACTTAAAACATTTTAAAATGGAAACAAATAAAAAACTAAGATGTCCAATGGGAGTTCCCGCTGGAATTATTGTATCACTAATAGGATTAGCCGGAACTATCGGGCACATTGTTCAATTTGAACCAATGGGATTGGCTGCATCAATAGCTTTGTTATTGATCGGAGCACCTTTCGTACGTGTTACTTTAATGGTTCACGCAGCCAACGACAGATTGGATGCACTGGAAGAAAAATTAAAATCTAAATAAATCTTCAACTTTATTTAGATTTTAATCAAGTTTATAACAGTTGACACTCTCAATCAGGTTAAGAAAATCTATTCTTGAATAAATTAATTGAATTTATTTATTGTTATTTTCTGTGTTTTTATATTATTGATTATCAGTTTAATTCATAGAGTTTTCTTAAGAGTATTAATAAAAAACCCTGAATGTCATCTATTCAGGGTTTTTTTATTAAACATAGCTAAACTGAAAAGTCGAACTATTTAATTTTTTAGGTTAATTCTTATATAATGTTATCTCTTTATTTTCTTGGGTGGAGTAACTGCTGTGCGTTGTTTGGTCATATCTTCCAAACGTTGCTGGAATTTAGATTTCACAACAGGTTTCTTTTTATTTTCCTGTATACGTGCATGTATTTTATCTTCGTTTACAAACATACGTATTGCATACATTTGTCCGAAAGTTAACATGGTTGACAAGAAATAGTAATAGTTTAATGCGGATGAGTAACTATTCAGGAATCCTAAAAACATAATAGGCATAATATACATCATGGTTTTCATACCAGGCATTGCATTGGTAGATCCCATCATATCCTGATTCATTCTGGTATAGATAAGGTTAGATATAGCCATCAGTAAGGCGAATAAACTGATATGGTTGCCATAGAATGAGCTAAGCAAAGGTATTTGTGTAGTCCATGAATAAATGGAATCATAACTCGATAAATCAGTTGCCCAAAGGAAAGGTTGCTGACGCAATTCTATAGATGCAGGGAAGAAGCGGAACATGGCAATCAAAATCGGGAATTGCAATAACATTGGAATACACCCTGCCATGGGATTTACACCTGCTTTTTTGTACAATGACATGGTTGCTTTTTGCTTGTCCATGGCCTGTTCCTTTTTGGGAAATTTCAAACCTATTTCGTCTATCTCTGGTTTTAAAACCTTCATTTTGGCTGAAGACATATAGGATTTGTAAGCAATGGGGAACAAAACTATTTTTAACAGTATTGTAAGTATCAGGATAATTATTCCATAATTCCAGTTGAAGTGACTTAAAAAGTCAAAAACGGGTATTACTGCAAAACGATTGATCCATTGCAACAGAAAGAAACTCCATCCTAAAGGAATCTGACGTTCCAGATCCAGGTTGTATTTTTTTAGAATATTGTATTTATTGGGACCGAAATAAAACTGCATGGCAATACTATTGTTGGTATTGGATTGGTAAGGAATACCAATCAATGAATGCAAAGTTTTTAAATAACGGCTGCCTTCTTTTGATTTGTCTGTAAACGATTTTATTTCCGCATTAATAAACTGATCCTGGGCAATAAGTGTTGCACTGAAAAATTGTTGTGTAAATGAAATCCATTTCATCGGAAATTGCAACTTAGCTTCATCATCTTTGGTTTCACTTAAATAATCTACATCATCTTTCAATGGTTTGTAATATACTGAAGTAATGATGTGTTCATTTTTATGACTTTTCTCCTGACTGCGTAATTCTGCACTCCAGTTTAAATCAATAAAGTTAGCATTGGATGCTATGATATCCTGCATGCCAACGGTATTCAACTTAAATCCCATCATGTAATTGTTGCCGTACAAGGTATAGGCAAATTCAAGATATTTTGAAGTTAAAGCAGATGAATCTCCTGCAAATAAACGCATGGTAAAAATCAGAGAATCATTGCCTTTTATACTGAAGTGATTTTTTTTAACTGGATTTCCTTTGCTGTCAAATGCCTGAAAAAACAATTGATCTGTATTGATGTTTCTGTTGTTTGAGAAAAATGCAAGATTAAATTTTGAAGAATCTTTGGTAAACAGTATCAAAGGCAATGAATCAAAAGTCTTGAATTTTTTCAGTTCTACCTGTGCAATTCTGCCACCTTTTGAAGCTATGGTAAGTTTGATTAATTCGTTTTCAATAATATAATCTTTATCTTCCGCTTTGGCTGCTTTGGCAAAATTTCCTAATTCATCGTGAAGCTTGGCTGGTGTTGATTTTAATGAATCTTCAATTTTTACAATACTGTCTTGTTTAGCAGTATTTTGAATCATGTTTGCCGTCTTTGTTGTATCAACTCTTTGTTGCACTATTGCCAGTGAATCCTGGGTTCTTTTTGCTGCAAGTTCTTCTTTTGATGGAGCACTCCACCAGCTATAACCAATAAATAGTAAGAAAATTAATAGTAAACCTAATATTGTATTCCTGTCCATAGTAATTATTAAATGTAATTATTTAAAATTTTTAATTTGCAAAAGTAAGCAATTATCTGTAAATATTAAATATTGCTGTTTTTGCGTGCAGCATCCACAAAACTGATAAATAACGGATGCGGGCTTGCCACGGTACTGCTGTATTCGGGATGAAACTGTACGCCGATAAACCAGGGGTGGTCTTTAAGTTCAACCATTTCCACCAGGTTGTCTTTGGGATTGATACCTACCGCCATCATACCGGCATTTTGATAGGCATCCATGTATTTATTGTTAAATTCATAGCGGTGGCGGTGGCGCTCACTGATGTCAATCTTTTTATAAACATCAAAAGCTTTGGATGCTTCTTTTATTTTACAGGGATAGGCACCCAAACGCATCGTACCACCCTTGGCACATATAGTTTTCTGATCTTTCATGATATCAATAACAGGATGTGAAGTATCGGGGTTCATTTCAGTAGAATGTGCATCCTGATAGCCCAGTACATTTCGTCCGAATTCAACCACGGCACATTGCATACCTAAACATATCCCCAGAAACGGAATCTTGTTTTCGCGGGCAAACCGGATAGCGGTAATTTTTCCTTCTATGCCTCTTTCGCCAAAACCCGGAGCTACCAGTATACCATTTAAACCGTTCAAAATATCTTTTGTGGTGTCGTTATTTATACTTTCTGAATGTATCATTTTAAGGTTCACCTTGCATTGCAATGATGCGCCGGCATGAATAAACGATTCAATAATTGATTTATAGGCATCTTTTAGTTCAACATATTTCCCCACTAAACCTATCGTAACTTCTGACTTTGGATTTTTAAGTTTAAACAAAAATTCTTCCCATTTATCTAAATCAGGTTCCCCTTCAATGGGCATCATCGTTTTGTTGAGTACCTGAATATCCAGTTTCTCCTCTCGCATAAGCACAGGAACTTCATAAATTGTTTTTGCATCAATAGATTCAATTACCGATGAAGGCTCAACATTACAAAACAACGCTATTTTATGACGTATGCTTTCGTTCAGGGGTCTTTCGGTACGGCAAACAATAATATCGGGTTGTACTCCCTGTTCCAGCATCATTTTTACTGAATGCTGAGTGGGTTTTGTTTTTAATTCGCCGGCAGCAGCAAGATAGGGGATGTAGGTAAGATGAATAACCACACAATTGCTTCCTTTTTCCCAACGCATCTGACGAACTGCTTCAATATAGGGCAAAGATTCTATATCGCCAACGGTTCCACCTATTTCAGTAATCACAAAATCGTAATCGCCTTTGCTTCCCAGTATTTTAATGCGATGTTTAATTTCATCAGTGATATGAGGAATCACCTGAACGGTTTCTCCTAAATAATCACCACGTCTTTCTTTGTCAATCACAGATTGGTAAATTCTTCCGGTAGTAATATTATTGGCCTGAGATGTTTTTACGTTGGTAAATCTTTCGTAATGACCTAAATCTAAATCCGTTTCTGCACCATCATCCGTCACATAACATTCTCCGTGCTCATAGGGATTCAATGTGCCGGGATCAATATTTATATATGGATCCAGTTTTTGAATGGTAACGGAATAACCTCTTGCAACTAATAATTTGGCCAAAGATGCTGAAATTATTCCTTTTCCTAAAGAAGAAGTAACACCACCTGTTACAAAGATATATTTAGTGTTCATTTTAAATTGTGTATTATTTTGTTCGCTTGTAATTCTATCTTTTAATATACTTTAAAATTGCTTTTCTGATTTAAGTAATGATTTCAAATATTAGTTTAAAATAAACGTAAACATGATGTCCTTTTTATTATGCTTTCATCAGATTTAATAATTCTAATACTTTCATTTCAATGAGAAATGAAGGGAATAAAATCATTAAAGGTTTTATTTTGTTTTTCCAAAAAGCAAGCGTAATTTAATATTTAAAATAAACTAAATTAAGGATTGTAAGTAATAAACAATTAACAATAAAGAAATTAAACTAAAAATAATTACAGTCTTTTCTTTTTTAAACTAATAAAATGAAGATTTTGACTGCTTTTTTATAAGCCTTTTGAATTTTTGTTTTTTGGAAACGACAAAAGTAGAAAAAACAAAAGGATTACAGAAATTTAATTTTGTAATCCTTTAAAATAAATTTTGGAAATAGATTATTCGCCTAAATAAGCTCTTAAAAGTTTGCTTCGGGAAGTGTTTTTAAGCCGGCGAATGGCTTTTTCTTTGATCTGGCGAACCCTTTCGCGGGTTAAATCGAATTTTGCACCTATTTCATCCAATGTCAGGCCATGGCTCATGCCAATACCATAAAAAAGATTCACAACATCCCTTTCTTTATCTGTAAGGGTTGCCAATGATCGTTCTATTTCCTTAGCCAATGATTCACGCATTAAGATAGAATCGGTAACAGGATTATCTTCTGAAACAAAGACATCAATGAAATTTGTATCTTCATCCTGAATTAATGGAGCATCCATAGATACATAACGGGTAGTTATATTCAGTACATCTGCAATTTTATCCCGGGGGATATCCAGTGCATCTGCAATTTCCTGAATGGAAGGAGCTCTTTCCAGTCTTTGCTCAAGTCTGGACGTTTCTTTTTTAATTTTATTTAAGGATCCAACCTGATTTAAAGGTAATCTTACAATTCTTGATTGTTCGGCAAGGGCTTGTAATATAGATTGGCGAATCCACCATACAGCATAAGAAATAAATTTAAATCCACGGGTTTCATCAAATCTTTTGGCAGCTTTTATCAAACCTAAATTACCTTCATTAATTAAATCAGGAAGGCTGAGGCCTTGATTCTGATATTGTTTGGCAACAGAAACCACAAAACGTAAATTAGCTTTTGTTAATTTTTCTAAAGCAACTTGATCACCGCTTCTGATACGCTGAGCCAGTAAAACTTCTTCTTCTGCCGAAATCAACTCTTCTTTTCCTATGTCCTGCAGGTACTTATCCAACGAAGCTGTTTCGCGGTTAGTGATAG
>CAIUKU010000079.1 GCA_903899825.1 uncultured Bacteroidales bacterium
AAGATCATAGTATTTATATGAACAATGTATTGGATTATAAACAATATCGTTTTTTTCAGTCGTCCTATGATACTGATGAAAAAGGGACTGTTTTGTCTGTGAATCACGATTTCTGGGGAACTTTAATATCCTATATAGGATATGCTCTTTTGTGTATTGGCTTTATAATAACATTGTTTAACAAGAATTCCCGCTTTCTTTCATTACGGAATTACATTAATGAAATCAGAGTGAAAAGAAAATCAATAATAATTTCAATTGTATTTATAGTTGGATTTAACGGAATTCTTATTTCTCAAAATTCTGTAAGTAATGTAGTTACTTCCGAACATGCTGAAAAGATTGGCAGACTGTTGACTCAAACATACGATGGACGTTTTGCACCTGTTCATACCCTGGCTCTTGATTTAATGCATAAGGTTTCCAAAAAAGAAAATTTTGAAATTGAAGGCAAAGGTAAAATGGATGCAATGCAGGCTTTTATTGATATGATGGCAGAACCCGCTTTCTGGCAACAACAGAAAATAATTTATATTCCTCAGCAAGCAATCAGGGATATTATTGGAATAAATACTGAATATGCATCTTTACTTGATTTTTTTGATGCAAAATCAAATTATAAATTGGAAAAATTTATCAATGAATCATTCAGGAAAAAACAGAATGAAAAAAATAAATTTGATAAAGAATTATTAAAGGTTGATGAGCGATTGAATATATTTAATATGATAATCAATGGCAGTATTCTGAAAATATTTCCTGAGCAGGGTTCTCAAAATAATAAATGGATAAGTTGGGATGACAATGCAGCATCAAATCCATTAACCGGTGCAATAAGTATAATCAACCAGGATTTACAGCTGAGAAATTTTAATTATTCCAATCTTATGCAGGCTTATATTTTTGAAGTAATGAATGCAATGAAAACGGGTAATTATACAAAGGCCGATAAGATCATAGGTTATATTTCTGATATTCAAAAACAAAATTCAGATGCAACATTACTTCCTTCAGATTCAAAAATAAAAGCTGAGATATTTTATAATAATGCTGATATTTTTATTTCACTTAAAAATATTTACGCTGTATTAAGTATTCTACTCCTTCTTTTTGCTTTTATTGAAAATGTTAAATCTCAAAAAAGTAAATTCATTGTATATGCATTAAATATTTTATCAGCTCTTTTAGGTATAGCTTTTTTATACCATTCCATAGGCATGGGGTTAAGATGGTATATAACCGGACATGCACCCTGGAGTAATGGGTATGAAGCATTAATCCTGGTAGCCTGGGGTGCTTTACTGGCTGGTTTTAGCTTTGCGAAATATTCAAAAATAACATTGGCAGCCACAACATTACTCGCATTTTTTGTATTAATGACAGCAAGCCATAGTAGCTATGATCCTCAATTAACCAATTTGCAACCGGTTTTAAAATCTTATTGGTTGATAATACATGTCGCAACTCTTACAATTAGCTATGGATTTTTAGGGTTGGGATTTATTCTTGGAATCATGAATCTGGTTATATTTTTATTCAAAACCAGAATTAACGGAAATAAACTTGATTTATTAATTGCTGAAAATACATATATCATCGAAATGAATCTGATTATAGGGCTGGTATTAGCTACAATAGGTACATTTTTGGGAGCTGTCTGGGCCAATGAGTCATGGGGAAGGTATTGGGGATGGGATGCAAAGGAAACCTGGGCACTCATTATCGTAATTACTTATTCCCTCGTTATTCATATGCGTTTTATTCCAAAATTAAGCAGCAAATATGCCTTTAATGTAGCTTCTGTGTTGGGATTTTCAAGTGTTATTATGACATTTGTGGGTGTAAACTATTATTTATCAAAAGGGATGCACAGTTATGGGGCAGGAGATACACCTATTTTCCCTTTATGGGCTTGGGGCACGATATTTGTTATCATCATATTAATAATTCTTGCAGGACTAAAAGAAAAAAATCAATTAAATCATAATTAAATTTTATTATTCATCTTAAAAAAAACAAAAAATGAAAAAACTATCAATTGTAATGGCATGTATGCTGTTCTTATTAAGTAATGTATTATTAGCTCAAAATAAATATGTTGGAGCTAAAAATTGTAAAATGTGTCACATGGCCAAAGGTAAGGCTTATCCTGTTTGGGCTGCATCAAAGCATGCAAAAGCGTTTGAAACTTTAAAAACTGAAGCTGCTTTAAAAATTGCAAAAGAAAAAGGGATTGCTGACCCGTCTACCGATGCAAAATGTGTAAAATGTCATTCAACTGCTTTTGGAATCGATGCTAAATTAAACGCTGGAATTACAAAGGAAGAAGGTGTATCCTGTGAAACTTGCCATGGTGCCGGAAGTGCTTACAAAGCACCTGCTATTATGAGAAATCATGACGCATGCGTTACCAATGGCTTGATTAATCCTACTGAGAAATTATGTTTAAAATGTCACAATTCAGAAAGTCCTACTTTTAAAGGCTTTAATTTTGCAACTGCAAGTGCAAAAATTGCTCATAAAAATCCTAAATAGTCTTTATTTTATTTGTTAAGATAAAAGTTTACATTTATTTCTCACAGATAACACTGATCTTTATTAATTACATGAATTTGTGTTGTCTGTGAGAATAATTAATTTAGTTATAAACCTATAATTGTTTTTCTAATGAAACTACCACGTACATATTATAATTACATTTCTTATTTAGGTACAATTATTGCTGCAATAGCATGGTTAACATTAATTTTCTTTGTTATACAGATTAATTTTTTTCATATTAATAATGTATATTTTGATTTATATACTTTTGTAGTAACTCCAGCATTTTTAGTATTGGGCCATGTACTTATTCCAATTGGAATGTATAGGACCAGAAAAAAACTAAAAAAAGGGATTCCTATTTCAGATGAAAAATTATTAGTTCTCAATTTAAGAGATCCAAAAACAAGAAATGCAATATTGATTTTTTCTACTGTATCAATTTTTTTCGTCATCTCTACTATAGTTGGAAGTTATAAAGCATTCCATTATACCGAATCTGTAGAATTTTGTGGCAAACTATGTCATAAGGTAATGCAACCTGAATTTGTTGCTTATCAGAATTCTCCCCATGCTAAAGTTAAATGTGCTGAATGTCATGTTGGTGAAGGTGCAGACTTCTATGTAAAATCAAAAATGTCGGGTATGCGACAGGTATTCAAATATACTTTAGGTACTTATATCAGACCCATCGCAACTCCTATTGAAAACCTACGTCCTGCTAGGGAAACTTGCGAAAAATGCCATTGGCCACAAAAATTTTACACCAATGCCTTGAGAAAAGAAAAATACTATTTGGCTGATTCTGCAAATACAGAATGGGATATTACTTTAAATATGAAAATTGGTGCCAATCACCAAGCTTTGGGTTTAACTGAAGGTATACACTGGCATATTAATCCTGATATAAATATTGAATATAAATCCAATGTAAAAAGAAATATTATTTATTGGGTTAAAAAAACCAATAAAAAAACGGGTGAAACTACTATTTTTAAAGATTCAGAAATTGATATGAAATCTATTGATAAAAGCAAATCTGAAGCCAGAAGTATGGATTGTATGGATTGTCATAATCGTCCTTCTCACGAATTCCGTTCCCCTTCAAGATATGTTAATGATTTGATGGCTGCTAAAGTGAATATATCTTCTATTCCCTGGTTTAAAGCTGCTGCAATGGATGCTTTAAAAACATCTTATTCTACATCTGATTCAGCTTCATCGGAAATAAAAAATAAAATACTAAATTATTATAAAGATAATTATACTGAATTTTACAAAAAATATAACCAACAAATAATCAGCGCTATCAACGAAGTAAAAGCAGTTTATGCCCGTAACGCATTTCCTGAAATGAAAGTTGACTATAGTGTTTATCCACGTCACATTGGCCATCTTGAATCCAATGGTTGTTTCAGATGTCATAATGATAAATTCAAATCAGAAAAAGGAAAACTTATTTCCAAGGATTGTAACCTTTGTCATACCATTGTTGCTCAGGGGAAATTAAATGATATGAAATATATCGGGATCAACGGCTCATTAGAATTTACACACCCTGTTGATATTGGTGATGCCTGGAAAGAATCCAATTGTATGGATTGCCACTCTGAAATATATAAATAACAAATAATAAAAACCTCACTTCAAAAAGCGGGGTTTTTTTATGACTATTTATTCTGTTTTCTTCACAATTTTTGATGTAAGAAGGTATTAATATTTATCAATTAAATCTATGAGATTTATTAATTGTTAATAACTTATAGGCTTTGT
>CAIUKU010000080.1 GCA_903899825.1 uncultured Bacteroidales bacterium
AATGCATTTTCAATCATGTCTTTTCTGAAGCCTTTTTCTTGCATGTATAAAACGTGATCCATAGAAACAATTCTACTGATAACTTTACCGAAATCAACTAATTTTCGTTGAGGAACAGGAAATTGAATTTCAAAATTTACCATTTCATGAATGCTATCTGCTACGTTGGGTGTATATCCTTTTAAAAATTGGAAGAGGTTGTTGTTTTTAGCTGTTTTCATCAGTTTTAATACTGAATCTGCAATCTGATGGTATAGAATATCGTTGGATCCTTCGAAAATCTGAAATGGTCGGCTATCTACCAGAGATCGTCCTGCAAAATGATTGATTTTATAACCTTTTGCACCAACCAGTTGAAGCAAAGACTGAGCCGATTCCTGCATTAAGTCTGAAGTAACTGTTTTTACAACATTGGCATCCAGTCCCAGAGGCGATAAATCATTTTCAATCCCGGCAATTGTGCTCGACTTAAGGCAAAATGCCGATAATATTGTATAATTGGCTTGTAATCGTGAAAGTCGATTCTGAACCTGATCGTAATCGAAAAGATTTTTTTTGCCTATGATGCGGGAATTAGAATGATTGATTGCTTCATCCATGATCCGTTTGATAAATCCGAGTGCCATGGCAGGAAACTGAAAGCGACTCCTATGCAATAAATCCAGCAACATTTGAATACCTGTTGTATGGGGAATGAGTTTTTGTTCTTCAGGAATATATACATCAATTATATTTCTTCCATAAGGTATCTGATAGAGACCCAGGTTTTCAAAATATTCTTCAACCACAATCTTTTGCCGGGGTGCATTTACATCACATACAAACATATCAATATCACGAAGCAAATGACCGTTATCTGATTTCTTGCGTGCAGTAAGTAACCAGTAATCAGCCATACCGGTTAGTCCTGCCCAGTGTTTAGTGCCTTTTATATGAAACATTCCGTTTTTTTCTGAGTGTGAAGTAAGCATACTCAATGCATCACTTCCGAATTTGGGTTCAGTAATCATTAATCCACCCATGCAGCTATTGTTGAGAAACTGTTCAAAAACTTTGGCTTTAACAGATTCCTGTCCATATTTGCTAAATGGCTGAATGAACAAACCGTTATTTATTCCCAATGTTAATGCAAGGGCCAGTGATTCATAAGAAGCAGCAGATATAAAGGCAATATTTTCTCTGATACTACAGCCATAACCTCCGTATTCTTTTGGTATACATAAAGCCAGCGGATTTTCCGACATCAATTCTTTTAAAACAGCAGGTGGGATTCCTCTGGTACTACAAAAATTATCAATTTTGTCTTCTTCATGATAGGCTCGTTTCATGCTTTTCTTAAAAGCTTCCAGAAATTCATGAAAGGTTTTATATTTGAACTGTGAGTGGAGAGGGTAATCTGATTTTGTGTTGTGATGTTGCGGCATTTGTGCTTTTTTAAATTTGAATAATATCAAAACATAATCTGTAATTTTTACATTATCATGATTATAAGGAATTTAACAACTTATTTCGTTGTGAAAATGATAGGATTTATATCGAATATTATTTTTACTAAATAAACTAACAAGCTTTTTCCCTTTTTGTTTAATGATACTTTAAAAAAGCATTGTTGTATTAAAATTAAATAATATCAGAATATGAATTTAATTTTTTTGTTGGGTTTCAGGCAAAGAGTCTAATAAGATACTGTACATCAGTAAATGCAAGAAATAAGTTTTGCCTGCATCTTGTGGTTACAACTAATTTTCTAAGTTTTCAAGTTGTTAAGCATTGATTTATTTCCTGAATTTACTATTCTGGCCAGACTTTGTATCGTTTCTTCTGTAACCATTTTATCGATAGATTCCCTGATAGGTTTATATTGTTCATGCATAGGACAAGGATTGTGTTCATCGCAATATTTTAGCCCGAAGCAGCAGCCTGAAACTGTATGGACACCTTCAGTAAAGGAAATCAGTTCTTTTAAAGCCAGTTCTTTCTGATCTTTGTCAAAATAAAAACCACCTCCTCTGCCTTTCATCGACAAAACAAATCCTTGTTTGGCTAATTTCTGAAGTATTTTAGCAGTATAAAAAACTGGTGCTTCAATTTCTTTGGCAATTTCAGCAACTCCTGGTCGAATTCCTTTAAAGTTTTGAATTTGAATATATACCAGCCCTCTGAGTGCATATTCTGTCTCTTTATAGAACATTGTTTTGTGTTTTTTTCTGCAAAGATATAAAAAATAATTAAAATATAAAAAGAC
>CAIUKU010000081.1 GCA_903899825.1 uncultured Bacteroidales bacterium
AAACCTGTGAGTAATTCCATCGGCGAAATTTGAACAGAATTAATAAATTTAACAAACATAATAATATGCATTTCAGTAATTTAATAAAATATAAACAGATGAAACAAAAATTATTTCCCATTATTACATTTCTTTTATGTACTGGTATATATGCACAAAAGAATGATCTTCAAAAACTTAATCTTAATGGAAGTGTTAAAACCATTCGAGAATTTCAACATCAGACAACTATTAAAGATGGAGGAATTTTTCCATCTAATCTTGAATTTAGTTATTACAACACTTTTAACAGACAAGGTAATAAAATAGAAGATATTAAATTCAACAAGGATGATAAACTTGATGGAAAATATATTTATAAATATAATAGTTCCGTTTTAAGGTCAGAACAACATCAATATGATGCAGAAGGAAAACTGCTTAGAAAAATTATTTATTCCTATGATTTAAAAAACAATCTTATTGAAGATCATAGTTACAATAGCGAGGGGATTTCAGAAAAAAAATATACTTATGTTTATGACGAAAATGGAAACCTTATACAGTATCTGAGTTTTGTCCCAGATACAAGTTTGCAAGAGAAATTTACCTATAGCTATGATAAAGCAGGCAATAAAACAGATTATAGCCGGTATACAGCTGATGGTAAACTTGAGAAAAAAGTCAATTATGTTTACGATGACAAAAAAAATGTAATCGAAGAAACAGAGACTTTAGCAAATGGCAGCAAAATAAACTATTATTATAAATATGAGTATGATTCACGTAATAATTGGATTAAAAAAATTAGTTTTAAAGGAAAAGAAGCAGAAAGTATAATACTAAGGACTATCGCATATTTTGGTTTATAGTGCCGAAAATAATTGAGATACTGCTTTATTAACATTTTTAATCTTAAGAGATTAAGATATAATTTGATTTAACGGATTTCAGGAAATATCAATCCATTTTCTTTAAAACTTTCTTTCAGTAAAAAATAGAGCTCATTTGGTTTTTTATTCTCGATTGCATAGGTAAAACGAGCCTGCCGATAAAAAAATTCTCTTTTGTTCAATTGAGTATATACATAAAGTCTTAATTCATCAGGGTTTAAATTTTTAATCAAAGGACGTTGTTTTTTTGTATGCAACAAGCGATCAACTATTGAATTAGGATGTAATTTCAGATAAACAGAGATACCTGATTCATTAATAAGTTGCATATTATTATAAAAACAAGGAGTTCCTCCTCCTGTAGAAATAATAACATTATCTTGTTGTAAGCTTTCTAATAAAATAATTTGTTCCAATTCTCTGAATTTGGTTTCACCAAAAAGTTCAAAAAAATTAGTGATGGTCATTTTGTATTTGCTTTCAAAAGCTTCGTCGATATCGATAAATTCCATATTCATTTTAAAAGCAACCAGCTTTCCGATAGTGGATTTTCCACTCGACATAAAACCAAGCAATATTATTCGCATTATTGGTTTGGTTATTAGTTATTAGTTATTAGGTTAATAGGTTGTTTTATAATTCATAATTCATAATTCATAATTCATAATTTATAAATAACATCCCTCCTATTTTTTCCACTTATTATGCAACTTTCTTTTCTTTTTATTTTTCAAACCCGAATTGTATGTTCTGTTATTGGTACCTTTTGATTTTTCCCATAAATCATTGCCACTGTGAAGATTTAAATTCAAGTTCAAATTAAATTTATAAATAAAACCCAGGGACATATACCCAAAACCTTCGAGTTTTGAAGATGATGATTTGAAATCATCTAAATAATCTGAATTCGTATAATACAAAGTAGTTTCAAAATGAAACAACCATTTTTTATCTAATTGATATGCAATACCAAGCCCTAATTTCACGATTGGTTTAATTGATTCTCCATTGTTATTAATACCGTTAGTATCAATTAACTGATCCGTTGTTATTTTTCTTCTGATGGAATTGAATTTGAACATCCCAAATCCTGCATAGGCATAATATTTAAATTTGCTCGTTTCCGGTCTGTTCAAAAAATAATCCAGGTACTGAAAAGTCACATCCATGTCCATTGAATATACAGCACTCTTGAAATACATATCTTTTCCTTCGTCGCTTCCAGATAGTTTTCCATAAGCGAGATAACTTCTTATACCCCAGAGTTTATTAATTGCTTTTGTCAAACTTAAACTTGCCATGAAATTTTTATCAGTATAATAAAAACCACTTAACGGTGCATTGTTCCAGATTCTGCCTTTATCATCACTTACATCACCATAAAAATAATTTAAGCCAATATTGGCTCCTACTCCCCATTTATCAGAAAATGAATAATTATTTTGGGCAATAACAAATGATTTACTTAAAAACAGTAAGAATAAAACAAGTATAATATTAGTGTATTTTGACAGCATTTAATTCATTTATATTTTGCAAAAATAATCCTTTTATTTAAAGATAAACAATGAAGTATCTATTTTTCTATGAGATTTATCTTAGGAATGTTGGTTTAGAAAATCGTGGGTCAGTTACAAAATCCATATCTGTTAAAGTATTTAAAAAAGCTTTTAATGCTTGCTTTTCAGTGAAAGTGAGTTGAACTCCACCATTTATTGCCTGGTGCATCAATGGATTAACATATGGAGAATAAATCACACCTTCGCTGTAAAAATCAATTAGCTGATCAATCGTTTTAAATCTTCCATCATGCATATAAGGAGGTGTTAGCATAATATTTCTTAAAGTTGGTGCTTTGTATGCACCTTTATCAGCAATGTTAAGTGTAACAGAATATCTGTCTTTCGGGTCGGTGAATACACTGTCCTTTCCATTGTTGTAATATAAATTGGTTGTAAACATAGGATTTCCACTACCTCCATGGCAATGAAAACAATCAGCACCGTTTTCTGTAGTAAATAACACATAACCCTGCAATTCTTCCGGACTCAGATTGGTTTCTCCCCTTAAGTACTTATCGAATTTACTGTTGCTTGAAATCAACGTTCTTACAAACTGTGCGATTGCCTTACTTATACGATCGTAAGTGACTTCTTCTGTGCCAAAAGCTGCTTTAAACATTGGCGGATAGATAGATACTGAAGCAATTGTTTGTACTGTTTTTTCAATACTACCATTCATCTCATGCGGAGCAGTAATTGCCATCCAAACCAAGGATTCAATATTTTTAAAATGATATTGAGGTAAAGCAGGGACTCCATAAGTAGCGCTCCCCAATTGATTATTGTTAGTATTGACAAAACCATTCCACAAATAACCATTGTTATTAAATACCAGATTTACCATAGGCATCATAAAGTGAGGTGTTGGGATGCCGGTTAATCCGAATGTTTTTCCATTTGGATATTTAGGATTCATCATTCCCACTTCAAAGCCATTGGCCTGAACATGACAGGTAGCGCAACACATCATGGAATCAGGCTGCGTTCTTCCTGACATTCTTCCATCATAAAATAAATACCTGCCCAATTCCACACCTTCTACGGTCATAGGATTATCAGCAGGAATATTCAATACATCAGGGAAAAATTTTGGTATTTGAATGATGTAAGGTGTCGGATGAAGAATAACAGGCTCTGGTTGATTGTTTTCCTTGGTACAGGCAACAAAGAAAACCAGGAGCAAATAAAATATAAATTTCAAAGATTTATTTTTTAAAAGCTGGAATAAGTTATTATTTAAAAAATTACAAATCGTTAATATATTCATTTATTTAATGCTTCATACATAATCTCTATCGGATGCAAAGCAATACGTCCGCACCCATCTTTTATCTGGCAACGGCAACTTGTGCCCAAAGCAGCAATAATAATATCGTCTGATATATTTCTGATGGCAGGAAACAATACCAGCTCTCCTACCTTCATTGAAACATCATAATGTTCTTTTTCATAACCAAATGAACCCGCCATGCCACAGCAACCAGAAGGAATTTCTTCTACCGAATAGTTTTCGGGAAAAGCCAGCATCTTTTTGGATGGCAAGGTAGAAGCAATGGATTTTTGTTGACAATGTCCATGTAGTTTTATTTGCTTAATTGTTTTGGTAAAATGCTCCTTGCTGATTTTCCCTTTTTCAACTTCTTTGATAAAGAATTCGTCAAACATTAACGCATTTTCAGCTAATTTTAGTGCTGACGTCGATAGATTTTCCCCAACCAAATCAGGGTATTCATCTCTGAAGCTTAATATTGCAGAAGGTTCTATTCCAATAAGTGGCGTTTTTCCCGAAATAATATCTTTCAGAAAAATAATATTTTGTATGGCTATTTTCCGGGCTGTTCTGAGCAATCCTTTTGAAAGATAAGTTCTTCCGCTCTCCAGGTGTTTTGGTATGATAGCTTCATAGCCTAATTTAGCCAGCAAAAGGATGGCTTTAATACCAATTTCGGATTCATTATAATTGGTAAACTCATCTGCGAACAAATAAACTTTACCATTAGGGTAAATTGCAGTTGATTTATTCTTTTCAGCCCATTTTCTAAGCGTAATTTTTGACAACAAGGGAATAGCACGCTTTTGAGAAAATCCAAGTATAGATTTAGCAATTCCGGAAGAAATATAATTACTCATTAAGAAATTGGTAAGGGGTGTTACCAATGCACCTATAGCATTGATACGTGAAATATAAGCAATGACACGGGTCCGTAATGGAATACCATTGGCATCATAATAATGTTGTAAAAATTCAGCTTTCAACTTTGCAACATCTACACTTGAAGGACATTCTGATTTACATGCTTTACAAGACAAACATAAATCAAAAACCTTGTAAATTTCTTTGTGGTTGAAAGGATTTTCTTTTTTGGAATTTGTCAGGAATTCACGTAAAATATTGGCTCTGGCACGAGTTGTGGAGTTTTCATCCCGGGTAGCCATATAACTCGGGCACATAGTTCCTCCAATAATTTCTGATTTTCTGCAATCTCCAGATCCATTGCATTTTTCAGCAGCACCCAATATACCATTGTCTTTTGAAAAATCAAAGACAGTTTCAATTTTTTTGCTTGCTTTACCTGACTCATAACGCAGGAAAGTATTCATAGGAGGTGTATCTACAATTTTTCCCGGGTTAAAAATATGGTCGGGATCCCAACATTCTTTAATATCCCGGATAATTTTAAAATTTTTTTCACCTATCATTAAAGGAATAAATTCTCCCCTTAACCTTCCATCACCGTGTTCACCACTCAAGCTACCTTTATATTTTTTAACCAGAATAGCTGTTTCCAATGCAATGGTATGAAACAATTCAACATCCTTTGGATCTTTGAGATTCAAAACCGGACGTAAATGCAATTCCCCTGTTGCAATATGTGCGTAATAAACACAATTTAAATTGTACTTATCAAGTATTTCCTGAAATTCTTCAATATATTCAGGTAATAGTTGTGGATTTACTGCAGTATCTTCTATAACAGGCACCGGTTTTGCATCTCCCGGAATATTTGACAATACACCTAAACCTGCTTTTCGTAGGTTCCATACTTTTTTAATATCCTCGCCAAAAATAACAGGGAAATGAAATCCATATCCAGCAGCTCTCATTTCCTTTTCGAGAGAATCTACCGTTTTTAATATTGCATCTTTTGATTCCATGGCAAATTCTACAATGAGCATTGCTTTAGGATTACCTTCTATAAAGAAACGGTTTTTCCGTTGTTCAATATTATCTTTGGTACAGTCCATAATAATATCATCCATTAACTCAATAGCATACGGTTGATATTTTAATGCAATGAGATTGCCCTTTAATGCTTCTTTTAAGCTGTTACAGTGAATACAAACAACTGCAACCTCCTTGGGTGGCAATGGTACAAGATTGAGTTTTATTTCAGTAGTAAAAGCCAGTGTACCTTCAGAACCAGCCAGTAATTTTGTAAAATTAAATTCTTTTCCATCTTCAGAAAAAGGCTGCATATCCATCAATAAATCAATAGCATAACCTGTATTCCGACGTTCTAAAGATTTGTCAGGATACTGTGCGATGATTTCATCCCGGTTTTCTTTGCTGCACAACACCTCATAGATTTGCTGATACAGTTTATTCTCCAATGCATCACCGATTAATTTTTCTTTAAACTTTTCATTACTAAGCGGTTTGAATTCAACTTCTGAACCATCACTTAAAATAGTTGTGATTGAAATTGTATGTTCCCGCGTGCTTCCATAAACCAGTGAATGAGCTCCGCATGAATTATTGCCAACCATCCCACCAATCATACAGCGATTAGAAGTTGAGGTTTCAGGCCCAAAAAACAGTGCTTTTGGATACAATACTTTATTGAGTTCGTCCAATACAACACCAGGCTCAACCCTCACCCAATGTTCGGTTTCATTGATTTCAAGTATACGGCACATATATTTTGAAACATCAACCACTATGCCATTGCCGACAACCTGCCCAGCAAGAGAAGTTCCGGCAGTGCGAGGAATAAGCGATGTTTTATTTTCAGCTGCAAATTGAATAAGCATTCTGATATCATGAGTATCTTTGGGCAGAACTATAGCCAGAGGTATTTCACGATAAGCAGAAGCATCTGTTGCATAGAGCAGGCGCATAGTTTCATCAGTAAAAATATCGCCTTTAAAATGAGGTTTTAAAGCTTGTAATGAAAGCTGTAATTGAGTTATATTCATTTTTATATATAAGATTGCAAATATAAATCATATTATCCTAAAAAATCAAAATTTGTCTTTATTCAATCTTGCTAAAACAAAAAAAGAGGTATTTAACCTCTTTTTAATTATATCAATCTTTATGAAGATCAAAACATTTCTGTAAGTTTAGATTCAATAATTTTACTATTATTCTCATCAGATTTTAAAAAAGAATTAGCAAAATTAGTATACACATCCTTAGCTTTTGGATTTTTAACAAGAAAGTATTTAATTGAAATTTCAAAACCATTGTCAGCAAAATAGATTTGATTTTTGTCTTTATCCTTTATAAAAAATCTATCTATATTCTCAGTAGATTCATTTATATACTTTTTAATAAGTGTTTTGAAAATCTCCAATGAATCAACTTTATCAACATCTGTAAAAGAATATTCTCCAAGTATAAACACATCATTTGCAAATACATAAACAGATTTTAATTTTGTCTTTTGTATTGTTTCATGATACCCAATAAGTGTAATTTCAGTTTCATCATAAAGAAATGCATTAAAACAAAACGGCAAACCTTTAGTTTTAAGTAATTCCTGAGAAGTTAATGATTCGGAAGTATTTCCAAACTGAATTATCTCAGAGGTTTCAAAAACTTTCACTTTGGGGTCTTTTTTCAGAAACATGATGATATGGAAAAAAAACTCATCTTTTATACATCTCAAAAAAGGGCTGCGAAACCCATTTTGTCTAAATAAATCAACATACTGAAAACTGTATTCACCATGGATTAATTTAATAAAAAACATTTTAATTTTGAACATACTTCTTTTTCTTACTTGTTAAACCGTGCAACAAAAATAAACTAAAATTTGTAATATCCTAATTCTTTTACATCAAAACTATTAATAAAACTTACTTTTTGTGTATTTTCTGTTTTACCTAAACGAATAAATATTTCTGCAGATTTTTTAAATTTATCATTTCTGTTTGCATCAAATAGCAATAAATATCCAATAATTATGTTACCAGCCATTTCAACCAGTCTGCGTGCATGGAAATCGTATAACTCAGCATTATCAGCTGAGGTAACTTTATCAATTGTCCTTGCGAATTGATCTGTCATTTTAGCAAGTGAATGTTTCAAATAATCAAATTCAGGTTTCAGCTGAATTTGTTCGTTATCACGTAATATTTTCAGATACAATCCATTGCTAACACCACGGATAGCTGCGACTACCTGCAATTGTGAGGTTCCTTCATAAATTGTAGTAATGCGGGCATCTCTATAAATACGTTCGATAGGAAAATCTTTCATAAAACCGGTACCACCATGAACCTGTAATGAATCGTAGGCAATCTGGTTGCAATATTCGCTGGAGAATAATTTCAATAATGGTGTATAAACATCAGCAATTTTCTGATGAAGTTTGAAATCATTTCTTTCTTCAGGTGTTAAGCTTCTTTCTTCGGAAATTGAGCTGTAGGATTTATAAATATCAACGTATCTACAGGTTTCATACAACAAGGTACGGATAGCATCCGTTTTTGCTCTCATATTTGTAAGCAATTCATAAACGGCTGGATATTCAATAATAGTTTTCCCGAACTGTTCTCTTTCATGAGCATATTTCAATGCTTCTCGATAAGCTGCTTCGGCAATTCCTACTGATTGTGCACCAACACCCAAACGTGCTGAATTCATCAGTGACATTACATATTTTATCAATCCCATTTTACGATCGCCGACCAGTTTGGCAGGAGCATCTGTAAATACGAGTTCACAGGTTGGTGAACCTTTGATACCTAATTTATTTTCGATACGGCGCACTATCATGGCATTGTCTTTTTTGTCGTAAACAAACAAGGACAATCCTCGGGCATCAGATGTTCCTGCTTCGGAACGAGCCAGTACCAGTGACACATCTGCATCGCCATTGGTAATAAAACGTTTTACACCGTTTAATTTCCAACAGCCTGTTTTTTCATCTAAGGTAGCTTTCAACTGAACTGCCTGTAAATCGGAACCTGCATCAGGTTCGGTTAAATCCATGGCTGCAGTGGCTCCATCACGGTTAAAGCGCGGCAAAAACTCATCTTTTATTTCTTCTGAAGCAAACTCATGCAAAGTTTCTGCACAGTCCTGTAATCCCCAGATATTGGCGAAACCGGCATCTGCACGGGCAACCAGTTCAGCTGACATTACATAAGGTACGAATGAAAAGTTCAGTCCACCATATTTGCGGGGTAATGAAATACCAACTACACCTGCCTGAACCATGGCATCATAATTTTGTTGGGTTCCTCTGGCGTAGCTGACTTTATTATTTTCTAAAACAGGACCATCATGGTCAACAGATTCAGCATTTTCTGCAATAATATCTCCTGCAATTTCGCCGATAATTTCAAGAACTTTTTCATAATTGTCCATGGTATCCTCAAAATCAACCGGAGCGTAATCGAATTTATCTTTATCAGCAAAATTTCTTTCTTTCAGGCTTACCATTTTCTCCATCAAAGGATGGGTAAGGTGAAATTTTAAATCTTCGTTATCTGTATAAAAATTTGCCATTATTATCTTGTTTTTTTATTTTGAATTTTCTTTATAATACTTAATCATTTTGGGTATAATATCTCCAACATTGCCAATAATAGTATAATCAGCTATTTTGTTAATAGGTGCCCTAGGATCATTATTGATTGAAATAATCTTGGCACTCTGGTCCATACCGGCACGGTGTTGTACAGCACCTGAAATACCACAGGCAATGTATAATTTTGGACGAACAGTAATACCTGTTTGTCCAATCTGGCGGGCATGATCAACAAGTCCGGCATCAACAGCTGCTCTGGAGGCACCCACTTCTCCACCAATGGCTTCAGCAAGCTGATACAGCAGGTTAAAGTTTTCCTTGGTACCAACACCATAACCACCGGCAACAATAATCTGTGCACCTTTGATATTGATTTTCTGTTTCTCAATATGACGTTCGATGATTTCTACCATAAAATCATCTTCTTTCAATAACTTATCGAGGTTGATTTTCTTTAATTTACCTTTATAGTTCTGCGCAAAGATTTCCTGTTTCATTACTCCTTCACGAACAGTAGCCATTTGAGGACGTGTGTCGGGATTGATAATGGTAGCAATGATGTTTCCTCCAAAGGCAGGACGAATCTGATACAAAAGGTTTTTATAAAGTTTTTGTGTTTTATTTTCGGTATGATCCCCAATTTCTAAACTTGTACAATCGGCTGTTAATCCGCAACGCAATGAAGATGCAACCCTTGGAGCTAGATCGCGGCCTATAGAGGTAGCTCCGAAAATAGCAACTTCAGGTTTTTCTTCTTTGAAAAGATTAACAATGATGGAAGCATGCGGCAAGGTAGTATAGGGAAATAAACGTTTATCCTGGGCCAGATGAATTACATCGGTACCATAAGGATAGAGTTGATTTTCTATGTTCTGAATCTGGTCACCTATTACAACCGCTTCTAGTTTAACATTCAGCTCGTTGGCCAGTTTACGTCCTTTCGATAATAATTCAAGACTTACATCGGCTATTAAACCATCTTCATTCACTTCACAATAAACAAAAATATTATTCATTTGTTATTATTTTTATAAGTATTTAATTGTTATATGGAATACGCCATCCCGAAGTTTCGGGATCATTCTCGGTTTGAATGAACTTTTTTCTT
>CAIUKU010000082.1 GCA_903899825.1 uncultured Bacteroidales bacterium
TTGATGGTGGCTTGAGTATTTTATTGGCATTAGGTGCTGTTTATGGTGCTCAAAAAGTTTATATTTTAAAGAAAAAATCTAAAAAAGAAGCATAGGATCGAATAAATTTGTTTAACGTTTCTTATACTTCATTATCTTTATAAAGCTTCGTCGGTTTTTTGGCCGGCGAAGCTTTTTTATTTATCTGTGATTTATTGATAGACATTGGGTGGCTTAAAAAATCAAAAGTCACTGGGTGTATGAAAATCAACAGTCACGGGATGACTTGAAAAACAACAGTCACGGGGTGACTTGAAAAATAACAGTCAAGGGGTGACTTGAAAAACAACAGTTAAATAAATGTTAGATAATCAATTAGTCACCCCGTGACTAGCGGTTTCAATGTTGCGGATACACTTCTAATACCATACTAATATGAATATACCTGAACGAAGTGCACGGAAAACAGCATACAATAAATTACAAGCCCCAAAAGAGATGATTATAATAACATTCATCGCTTTTAGGGCTATTTTTGTGCATTTTCATACCAACGGCTTTGCTGTTGCATACTGAATATAAAGACCTTTGGGCTTTTTTAGAAGATACTATTTATTTGATATGAGGAATGTTTTTCAAAATATCCAGTGTTAAATCCCAAAACATCTGAACAGTTTCGATTTTCATTCTTTCGTCGGGTGAATGTGCTCCCTTAATTGTAGGACCATAGGAAATCATATCCATTTCAGGGTATTTTTCTCCGATTAAACCACATTCAAGTCCGGCATGGATGGCTAAAACTTTGGGTTCCTTTTTAAATAGGTCTAAGTATGATTTTTTCGCGATTTCGAGTATCACTGAATCAGGATTGGGAGTCCAGCCCGGATAACCATCTCCTTGTGTTATTTTGGCTCCTATGAGTTGAAAAACACTGGCCACCATATTGCAGATATCTTCTTTGGCTGATTCAACGGAACTGCGCTGACTTGTTGTGACGATAATTTTCCCGTCATTCATTTTTACAGATGCCAGGTTGGTAGATGTTTCAACAAAGTTGGGTATTTCCCTGGACATGCTGATTACTCCATGCGGACAGGCATAAAGGGCATTCAGTAGTTTTGTCTGAATATCATGATTTAAAATAGTTTTTGGTAACTCACAAGCTTCAATGCTGAATTCTAGTTCTGATTCGGTGGAACGCAACTCAAACCGTATGATTTCATTGTGTTTTTTTGCATCAGCGAGTAAAGCTTCAGTTTTTTCTTTTGCAACAGTGAATACAGCAAACGCTTCTCTTGGGATGGCATTCCGAAGGTTGCCACCATTTATTTCTGATAAGTGAATAGTATAGTTGTTGTCAGCTTCCCATAAGAAACGGTTCAGTAATTTATTCGCATTTCCCAGTCCTTTGTTGATATCGTCTCCTGAATGCCCGCCTGTTAAACCTGAAATTTTAACGATATAAGCGGTATTGTTCTCAGGTACAGGGATGGTTGTATATTCAATTTCTGCAACAGTATCCTTGCCTCCTGCGCAGCCAATAAAGATTTCACCTTCATCTTCCGAATCAAGGTTTAATAATATTTTGCCTTTGAGTAAGTCGGTACTTAATGCAAAAGCGCCTGATAAACCGGTTTCTTCATCAACAGTAAATAAACATTCAAGCGGACCATGTGCAATATCAGTGGATGCCAGTATAGCCAATGAGGCTGCAATGCCAATGCCATCATCACCACCCAGGGTAGTGCCGTTGGCTTTTACCCATTCGCCTTCAATCCTTGCTTCAATGGGATCGTTGTCAAAATCATGTTTTTTGTCGCTGTTTTTTTCACATACCATATCCAGATGGCTTTGTAATACAGCAGTTTGAAAATTTTCACATCCGTTGCTCGCTTTTTTTGAAATTAATACATTGCCGATTTCATCTTGTTTTGCTTGCAGTTGATGTGACTTGGCAAAATCCATCAGATAAGCTGCTATTTTTTCTTCTTTTTTCGAAGGACGGGGAATCTGAAGAATTTCGTTGAAATAAAACCAGATTTTTTCCGGTTGTAGTTTTGATAATGGATTGTTCATATGGTTATTAGTTATTTGTTATTTGTTATTGGTTATTTGTTATTGGTTATTTGTTATTGGTTATTGGTTAATGGTTATTAGTTATTAGTTATTGGTTTTTGAGTTATTAAGTTATTGAATTTTTGAATCTTTAATCTTTAATTAATCTTTAATCTTGAATTTTTGAATACTTGAATCTTTGAATTTTTTAAATTTTTGAATACTTGAATTTTTTAAATTTTTGAATACTTGAATTTTTGAATTTTTGAATACTTGAATTTTTGAATCTTTGAATTTTTGAATTTACAAACCTATCCCGAATCCTGCCCTGATAATAGGATTTGTGTAAGGAGAATAGGTAGTTTCGTTTAAATTGTAAAGGATCATGAGGGTAAAAAAAGAATTATCTCCAATCTCCTGTTTGTAACCACCGCCTATAAAAATACTTGTTATACCAATGTTTTCACTGCCTTTCACTACTCCGTTATTATAATTCTTATAGGTATCTATTGAAAAATCAAGGTATTCAATTTCAATATGTCCAAATAAATTTTCAGTAAAATGATATCTTCCAAAGATTCCACCTCCAAAAATATTGGTTTTAAAATCGTAATATTGCTTGTTTGCGGCAGAATAGTAATAATCTTTGACATTGTAATATTTATAGGTAAGACTTAGGCCAATATCAATGTCTTCAGTCAGTCGGTAACCTATCATAGGGGATACATCTATCAAAGTAACCGATCCAAACTGCATACCCAGGTTGCCTCCTGTAAATATCCTGCTGCCAAAGCTTCGTTGAGCTTTCAAATCATTTACTCCAAAAATAACTGTTATAATAATGAATAACAGCATCATAGATTTTAATTTTTGCATCTCATTAAATGTTTATGGGACAAAAAGATTACACTATATTATAAGGTACAAAGATATAAAAACTAAAAATATATGTTTCAAAAAATAGTTTTTTTTATAAAAAGAAAGTTTAAACATTGGTATTTTATGTGATTAAAAAAAA
>CAIUKU010000083.1 GCA_903899825.1 uncultured Bacteroidales bacterium
CATTTGCTGATTTATTTTAGTACTTTTGCACTTTATTTTAACTAATAGTAGACATTATTTTATTATACTTATAATAAAATTTTCTAATTATGATTATGATAAGGTATAAATCAATTGTTGATATATTGGTTTATGATGTTTAATTGTTTTTATTTACACTTAAACATAAAACTTTTTGAATTTTTATATGTTTATTATTCTTTAGATCAATGTAATAGAAATAATCGCGTATGCATAATTTTCATATCCCAGTAATGGGAATTGGTTTTACTGTAGATACTCCTGTAAAAGTTGCTCATCTTGGCATTTCATCTGTCATTTCTCTTTTAGATGATATTTTAATTGAAAAAATGAGAGAATTTTATTGTAATAAATTTGAAATTCCATATCAGGAAATATCAAATAAAGTAGAAGATTTTAGAGCAAAAAGAATTACAACTTATTTAAATACAATAGACAAAATTGTTAAAGATAAATTTACTGAACTTAAAAATTCTGCTTCTGAATTAGGTAAGGAATTTGAAAAGTACCTGGAATTACTTCCTGATATCTCTCCTATAAAGCAAAAATTTATCGAATTTCAACAAGATGTTCATAAGAAAAAAGATAATCTGCAATGGATACTTAATAATCTTACGGTAGGTGATATTGATGTAAATATCATGACTAAACTAGATAAGTCTAATTATCTGAATGGTGAAATTCAGCCTGTAGAATTTAATGATGCCCATGCAGCTTTAAGAGGTTTTGCTAATAGTAATCTCAATTCATCCGTTGTTTTGTCAGCAGGTATGAATCCAAGACTGTATGCATATTTTGAAAAATTGAATGATTTCTATCCTGATGAAAATGGATTTTTAAAAAAGAAAATTATTTTAAAAGTAAGTGATTATCGATCAGCAATTATTCAGGGAAAGTTTTTTGCAAAAAAAGGTTTATGGGTTTCTGAATACCGTATCGAATCAGGATTGAATTGTGGCGGCCATGCTTTTCCCACTCAAGGTTATTTAATGGGACCTATACTTGAGGAATTTAAAAACAATCGTTCAGAATTAATCAAATCTACTTTTGAATTGTATACTGCTTCTCTTACAGCTTTACAAAGAACATGTCCACAGCAACCTCCTTCTATTAAAATCACTGCTCAGGGTGGTGTAGGAACTCATGAAGAACATGAATTCCTCTTAAATTATTATCAGTTAAATTCAATTGGATGGGGGTCTCCTTTCTTATTAGTCCCTGAAGTAGTAAATGTAGATAATCATACTTTACAACTATTAAGTGATGCAAAAGAAAAAGATTTATATCTCAGTAATACTTCACCTCTTGGTGTTCCGTTTAATACACTAAGAAGTAATACAAAAGATATCGAAAAACAAGAGTGGATCAATAGCGGAAAACCTGGTAGCCCTTGTCCAAAAAAATACGGAGCTATCAATATGGAAGGTCTTTGTACTGGTTCACGACAATATCAACGTACAAAAATTAAAGAACTTGATGCTTTAAATTTAAATGAAGCAGATTATAAAAAAGCTTTTGATAAAATTACTGTAAAATCCTGTATTTGTGTCGGATTAGGAACAACTCCTTTGCTTGTTAATGATCTAGATATTAAAGTAGAAGGACTAGCGGTTTCAGTTTGTCCCGGGCCAAATTTAGCTTACTTCGATAAGGTTGTAAGTCTTAAGGAAATGGTTGACCATATTTATGGCAGAACAAATTTACTAAGAGAGAATAATCGCCCTAATATGTTTGTAAACGAACTGGTTCTGTATCTTAATTATTTGACAACTGATATAAATGATGCTGAAAAACCATTATCAGCGAAACAAATAGATTATTATAAAAACTTTAAAGAAAATTTACTGAAAGGTATTGGCTATTATTTTTCTTTAGTTGAAAACCTTGGAGAAGCTAATTGTAGTATCAATTTAGATTTATTGCAAAAATATAAGCAAGATCTGGATAATTTGATAATTAATTAAATATTAAAAAAAA
>CAIUKU010000084.1 GCA_903899825.1 uncultured Bacteroidales bacterium
CTTGTACCAAGAATTTAGTACAACGGGGACTTCATGCTCGGCACTTCGTGCCACATGAAGTCCTATTTATTATCGGCAGCTTTTCTAGTACTTATAAAACCATGTTATTTCTTGATTATTATTCTGCGACCTCTTCAGTTCTCTTCTTAAAGTTTTTCTCCCTTTATTTAAATAGAAAAGTTTTTCTTCATGAAAATAGAGTTTTTTTGGCATTTCAAAACGATTTTGTCCACCTGCACTAATAGAACTCATAGCATAATGTATATAATTAATAACTTCTGCTTTCTCATCTATTGAAAAAACCAATGTGTCCTTTTTTAAATTATTGTTTTCGTCATAAGTTCTTAACGTATCAAAAATAGGATTAATTTCAAAATATATTGTGCTCTTCTTAGCTGTCCATTTACCAACTGACCAACTTCCAGACATGCTAAATGCCCATTTAAATATAAAAGTTGAGTCGCTTTTTATTTCAATATAACTTCCATTATTGTCACGATATTTGCCAACAATATTTTCTTGTCCGTTTGCAAAACCAAAATTTAAAATCACTATACTTATAAAAAGTAAAATCTTCATTGTTTCTAAAGTTGCCGATAACTCGTTTATATATATATGACAATCTCATACAAAGCTTACCATTTTGGTTGTATCTGTATGATAAATACCCAATTTATTTTCCCTACAAATATACTTAATTTTCAAACAGAAAAATATTTTGTTAAATTTCGACAATTGCTCCCAAAAAAATGTCAGTCTTCCTATAAAAAAGAGAAAATTTTTAAATCAGCAAGGAGGATAAATGCTTGGTAACTGGTCTTTTTGTTCGTACGGAGACTTGTTTATTAAAGTGTTTGTATCAAAAGGAGAAAGATTCAAATTAAGACGCTGTGATTCTCTGTGTAATAATATTTTAAAATTACACAGAGTGGCACAGAGCTTTTCACAGCGTTCCACAGAGATGTATTGAGACAGCCTCGCTGCAAGTCTTATGAATATACTGTTGTATGTCTGAATTGAGTTGTCGTCAGCTACAAATGCAGCTAACGCATTTACACATTTATTAAAACGCACCTAAAAAAATAAAATTCTCAATGCAAAACAATAAACTTACTGCTTTGAAAAGCCATTGATTTTGCCTTATGATCTGAAACCTGAATATTGCAGAAATATACGCCATTGCTCAGTGAAGCAACAGGGATTTTTATTGCATCAATATCATTATAAAAACCGGTATATAATTGTTTGCCATACATATCGGTTATTTCAATTGTATAGGAAAGCTTGTCTTTTTCGCAGGGGGATTGTAAATATATATCTGTATTGGCAGGGTTGGGATAAATATTAAATACGGGAAATGCAGCTTCTTTTTTTGTTTCAGCAATAAAAATACTCTGTGAGCTTCCCTTGTAAAAAGCCAAACCACCGGCGGCATTTCCCACAAAAACATCCTGATATCCATCATTATTGATATCTGCAATGGCTATACCACTTCTGCTTCCTTCATTGATCTGGTATTTTATTGCATTTACTACATAGAAAAGCGTATCTTCCATTGTAAATTTCCCACTCAGGTTATTATCAATATTCTTGTAATAATAAACCTTGCCTTCATCGTTTCCGGCCATTAAACGGGTTTCGCCCGCAGTTGTCCTGAAAAAACAAGGCGTAGCATATCCGTAATTGGAAACTGCATAATTGGTTACATCCACACTTCCCAAACTGTCAGTAATCAGACTAAACACAGGAACTGAAAGTGTTCCTGTGTTTTTGTAATAATTCAGATTTCCTTTTCGGGCAATGATGTTATTGGAAGCATCTTTCCACAATTGCTGCCGCTCTCCGATTACTAAATCCAACAAACCATCTTTGTCCAGATCAAATAACTGTGGGGTACTAAAATCACCAACATCAATATTCTGATAATTTGATTGGCTTAACACAAAATCAGGATTGGATAATGTTGAATTGTTTTGAAATAAAAAAAGCTTTCCTTCAGAATCTCCAATAATCATTTCTGCTTTTCCGTCATTATTAATATCGCCGAAAGCCGGATAAACAGCCTGTAAATGCAGTAAAGAAACATGAGAAAAATCCCGGCTAATCAATTTAAAAACGGGTGAATTCAAGGTTCCAATGTTTTTATACAAAGCAATTTTTGAAATGAAGACGGAATGAAGCACCCCATTTATCAGGTAAGTAGAATCGCGGTAACCAATATTACTTACAAACAAATCTATAAGCCCGTCGTTGTTGTAGTCAAACAATACCGGATAAGCCCCGCTTCCAGCATCTATCATATCGTGCTGTAAAAAATCTTCGGTCTGAAACAGGAAAACCGGATTTATATTGCTTCCGGTATTTTTATATAACCAATTGCTTTTAAAAGTCTCTGCAGTTGTCAGGTTGGGGTCAAAAGGAGAAACAATCAGGTCTTTTTTCCCGTCATTATTTACATCTAAATAATGAGCCGAAGGGAAAGCGGGTAAATTGATTTTATTGGTATTTGAAGGGAAATTGGTATCCTGAGCGGTAATATAAGCTGTATCCAGATTACCCCCGTTTGTAAGTTTAATTAGATTTGAATAGTCAACATCGCCTATCAGTAAGTCTTTTAAACCATCCCCGTTCAAATCTGCTGCCAGTAAAGTAGAACCTGAATGTTTCGGGATATTTCCTATTCCAGTCGATGATTTAGTGCCATTGTAACAACTGTCCAGTTTCAGCACATTGGAGGCTTCACTTTCGGCAAAGCAACCCCAGCTTTCATCGGTCAGTTCAAAATCCAGAGAATCCGGTATGCCATATTTTTCTATAGATAAATTCTTGTGGTAATTTACATATTTACCCAATACCCAAAAGTTGAGGATGTCTAAATCTCCATCATTGTCAATATCAGCTATCGCAGGAAAATCCTCGGACAGACAAAAAAGGTTGGTATAAGAGCCATTGTAGGAAGAGAGTATAGGGTCTTTGACAAGTTTAAAAAATAAAGAAGTTGTTGAGTAATTTTTATATACCTTGATACCACCGTTGGAGTAGGTAAAAATATCTTCTTTGCCGTCATTGTTATAATCGATGAGTTGTGCCCAGCTTTGCAAACGGGGAAAGAATACCGAATATTCAGGAGCATAGGTATAACTTACAATGTTGGCAGTTCCTGTGTTAATAAATGTTAGTATTCTGTTTCCGATTTTATCAAAAACAAATAAATCTTTTATACCGTCAAAGTTCAGATCAACAGCAGAAAACTGGCAACTGTTCATACCACCGGTCCAGGGGAAAAGTATGGTATTCCCAATACTATCCTCAACAGTAATGCTGTTGTTTTTTACAAATACATAATCATGTGTTTGCGAAAAGCTTGTATTGATGTGTATAAATAAAAACAAAAGCATGCCAATTAGTTGGTAAATGGTGCTTTTTCTTACTGAAATAATATGTTTTAAGAAATTACATTGCATTGTAATAAATCTGTATTATTTTTTTATAAATGACAAAAATAGCATAAATATCAATCTAACTTATTTATATTTAACTTTTTGCTCTTAAGTAACTACTCTCCTATAATCTGATAACCAAGCTTTTGAGCTTGACGTTTTAATCTCTTTATTTGATTATCTTTAAATACTTCATTGTATTTTTCAATAGGAATTGGTGTAAATA